>JAEOSD010000040.1 GCA_016840545.1 Promethearchaeota archaeon | reverse complement strand
GGAGTTCCATATTTTTCATAAATCTTTTTTACTTCTTCTAAACCTTCAATTTTATTTCCATCTTTTAAATATTTCTGTTTTAATAAAATTCTTTCATCAGAGGTGCCACATTCTCTGCAATGAACACAATTATAAAGTTTGTGAAAATCTTCTTGTTTAAATTTATAAGTATGCCTAGTTTCAAGAAGATTTAATACTTCTTCATTAGTTAAAAAATTAGTTGGATTTACTTCTTGAGTGGGGTATTTTCTTTTTAAAGTCATTTTTTTATTTATTGAATCTTTTAAGGAAATTCTAATTATAGGATTAATTCAAAAAAGTCTACAGCTTTTGGCTTTATCCTACTTAATTTGCTAAACCGTTTTAATATCCACCAGCAACTAACGCAATAGGTTGTTATATAATCAATATCTTCCCTATCAAAATCAATCATTCTTTTATTTGCAATAGCTTCGATTATATCAGTTCGATGCATATACCCTAAACCCCCTCCACAACACCAATGAGGAACATCAATTACTTTATAGCCAGATTTTTTTAGAATTTTATCTACAAATTTATCTACACCTTCTCTTCCCCTATTCATAAGTTGACATAAATGTTGTACCCCAACTGCTCCTTGCTTTTGGTCTTTGGATGGTTTTAGGTAATCAACTATATAATCAAATCTAACATCTTTATCCATAGCTGGTTTATAAAACTTATTAAATAAAAAGTAGCATGCTGGACATAAGCAAATGATCTTATCAAATTTATTGAAGATTTCAAGATTTTCCTTCTGGCAAATTTCAAATTCACGCATTGAACCACTAGCAAACCACGGCCAACCACAACATATTTCTTTATCCAAAATGGTAAAATCTATCTTTTGTTTCATAAGATATTGAAGAGCATGTTCAGTGTACCGTGGTATTCTAATGGTAGAAAGACATCCCATGAAAAATAGGGTATTAGAATTTTTAGCTATCCCTCTTGGTTTTTTTATCCTCATTTTATTTGATGGATAAGGCGTCCTATATCTTTCAAAACATTCAATCATCTGATCAAGACCCTCAACAGTATTCCCATCTTTCAGAAATTTTTGTTTCAAAGTAATACGTTCTTCTTCTGATTCACATTCTCCACAATGTACACAATTATAAATTTTATAGTAATCCTCCTGATTAAATTTGATATTATCGATATTTTCAACCATAGTTTTTACGTCATCATCCTCTATGAAATTAGTTGGGTCAATCTCTTTAGTAGGAAAATTTTCCCTTCCTTTAATTCGTTCTTTCATAACAAACACTCTTCAATTATAAGATATGATCTTATAAACACATCATTTAATGATTTATATTAAAATATTAATTTTTGAATTTTAAAGTAATTATTTATAATTGTTGAGAAGTTATTTATCAAAAAAAATTAGAAAAGAAATATAAAAAAAAAATATTTTAATTTAATCCTCTTTTTTTAATTTTACGTTCGTTCTTTGAATACCTATTTCTTTATTACTAGGTAGAGCAGTTCCACAGTGGTCTTTTTTTGCTTCATTAGCCTTAAAAGCCCTATCTAATTCTTCTTCTAATTCATCATCATTAATTTCTTCATCTGGCATAATATAAAAAGAGAAAAAATAATATTTAAGAATTTTATTTATAAAAAATTGGTTTCTAATTATTCAATTCTTAAAAACAACAAAAAATACTATTTATTAAAAGATTCTAGTACTGCTTTTTCCTTTTCAACAGGTCTTCTTTCTGGGATATTAACATATTCCTTTCCTATAATTTCGTAGAAATTTTTACGTATATACAGATTACAATAACAAGCTCCATACTCCTTTATATCCAAAGGAGCATAATCACAGGGACAAATAATATCTCTATCTAAATCTCTTACACCAGAAGCGAGACGACATGGGCAAGATTGATATGTATATTTCTTTTTATTTTCTACTAAGCCGTCAATCAATTCATTTAATGTATCTTCGTGACTATTTAAAATCCAGTTATTCTTTTTACTAACCTGTTTAATATATTCAAGCATACCCTCATATGTTTCCATATTCACTTTAATTATCACCATCCATCATTAATTCTTCATATCTATTTGGATCATATCCTACGACGAATTTATCATCGCATATTAAGAAAGGATATGAGATTCTATCTGGTTTGTAATTTTCTCTTAAGTATTGTAAAATTTTTGATTTCTGATCTGATGTAATTTGATCAACATCTATATATTTATACTTGATTTCCTTTTCATTAAGATATCTTTTGCACTTTTTGCACCACATGCAAGTCGACAATGTGAAAATGGACACATCTTGTTTATCATTCTTGCCATTTACTTCTTGAAAAAGCTCTGAAATAAATTCTGGAAACATAATATTCACTTTCGTTTACGATTTAATTTTTCAATTTCAATGTTTAGTTTTTTATTTATTTAATTTGTTTTAAATTTTCCTTAAAACTCGGATCTATACACTCAAAAGCTTGTTCAGTTAGTTTTCTAATATCTGCATCACATGACTCTAAGAGTATACCTAAATGTTCTAAAGCTCTTTTATCTCCTATTTTCATTAATGTCTCTATTATTAAAAATAAACGAGTTTTATCTTGCTCATCTTCAGATTTTTCTAATTCTTTTTTTAAGAAGTTAATTATTGGAATTGTGGCTTTAGGATCTTTTATTTCTCCCATTGCTTCAATAATTCTATTAATTACAATTGAATCTCTCTCTGAACTTAATGCCTTAACGAGTAAGTTTGTAGCGCGACCCTCTTTAAGATGTCCAAGAATTCTAGCAGCGCTAACTCTTTCCATTACTCCTCCATGGAAAAGTTTTTTCATTGCTAAGTTAAAATCATTTTTTTGTGTATTAGAATCCATATGATTTTAAGAATTTTGGAGCATTAAAATTTGATTTTTATAAATTATTAAGATTCAGCCCAATACATAATAAATAAATAGTTTTTTAGTAAGAATACTGAATTTTTTATTATGATTTTTGAGATAAAAACAAAAAGAAAATCGTTTGATATAAAATTAACCATATCTTTTATATAATTTAGACTAATGCACTATCATTTTATAGAAAAATGTCAAGTAAGTCCATTCCTTCATCACTAAATGTTTCAAGAGAATCAATTTTGTGTTTATCATATTTTGATTCAATAATTGGCCCATCTACTTTTTATTGTAGCTCACCTATCGATACTAAAGAACACCCTGATTTAGGAAGAATCCTTGAATTTCAAGAACATGAAGGTAGTTTTATTTTTTCTTACCGTAAATACCAAACAATCAACAACATTTTTTATATTGATTCGGAATTCGCTAGAGGTGGTAAGGATCTTTTAATGATTACATATATGATACGGGCGGCCTATTTTAAGGATGAAATTACAGATGTATATAGATATTTAGAATCTAAAATACCAGAACTAGAAAATTTTGCAAAAGAAATAAGTAATTTAAAAGAAATGACTGAAATTCTTCATACTGAGAAAAATCGAAAAAGCCAGCAGGATTTATTGAGTTTGGGTTCAGATGAATTTCAAAATCAATTTTTAGAAATTTTTTATAAATATTATCAGATAATATCTCCAGAAATAGCTGTACCAACACCAATTATTGCAAAGGGAGAATTAAAAAAGCTATACATATTTGGACCTCCTAAGTCAGGAAAAACAACATTGTTAAAGAATTTAGAAGTCATACAATTTTTACAGTATAAAGACAATGAAAAAAAAAGAGATATGATCAGTAAGATCTACGATTTTATCATAGAAAATATAGAAATTTTAACCTACGAATGTATTGAGGATGAAAGTAAAGGAGAATATGCTAAACTCTATGATGAATGTATGGATAACGCCCAAGGTTTTATGCTTATCTTTAATGCATCAAATAAAGATTCTTTAAAAGTCGCTATTGATATGTTTCAATTAGTGTTAAATAGGTGCCTAGATAAAGGGGAATATATGCCAATAGTAATTATTGGGAATAAATTTTATAATAAGGAGAAAGTGGATTCTAATTTTATCTATAAGAATTTTGATTTAGATGAATTAGCAGAATGCGGTATGCTTGTCAAATATTTCGCTATTAATGTTTTAACTGAAGATGAAAAGGTCGTCGAAGCTTTAAGATGGATATTACAGCAATTAATCTAAAGGGAAATTATAAAGGCAAATTATCATCTCTTATTTTTTTAGATGGTTTTTAAGACATATATGAGTTTAATTGATTTAAAAAAATTCCACTTATTTTATATCCTATTATCATATTTTGACAGTTCTAATTTATAAATTAGAATATAAACCTTTTTTACATCTAAACGATTTCTTTCTAATATAAAATCAAATTAACATTAAAAAATAAGGATGATAAGCAATGTCTGAAATGCAAATCCCGATATTAATTACAAAAGAAGGCTGCCATAGATGCCATGAGTTAAAAGAATGGTTAGATCAACGTGACGCTAAATATATTGAAAGAGACATTAATGACGAGGAATTTGTACACGAACTATTACACGACGACAACTTTCTTACAACTTTCTGTGATGTTGATGGATGTATCGTCAATACACCTGTAGTCATTCATAAAGGAAAGTACTGGTTTAAAGAGTTATGGGGTGTCTCTGGTCTCAGAGAAAAAGAAGCTAAAAAATTATTTGGTGTTAATTAAACTTTTTTTTAAAATTCTCTTCTAACTAGTTTTTTATTTATCTAGTTTAAATTTTTCTTTACTAAACTTGCAATGAAATAGAATAAAAGTAATGATTTGATAATATTGAAAAGGAAGAAAATCGATTAGAATTTAATGTAAAAACCAAAATTTTCACTAGAACTTTTTAAATTCAGCTAATCTCTTAATGATTTTTCTGATGGATTTTAGACCTTCTTCATCTTGTTCGATTCCTTCTTTTCCTTTATCTTTTGCCCATAAACTTGCTCCTAAATTTGCCCCAAATGCCCCTCCAGAAACAGAAATAATATGATTTTGCTGGAAAAAGTCTAAAATACTCCTAATTGCGATCTCTTGTCCTCCACTTCGATCACCACCAACTGCTAAAGCCATTCCAATTTTATTTTTAAAAACTCCTGGACTTTTTGCTACTAATGCTCGACAACGATCCATCACAGTTTTTAACTGGCCAGATAAATTTCCTTGAAAAACAGGAGTGCCAAAAAGCAAGAATTTTGCTCGTTCCAATTTAGGATATAATTCATGTAAATCATCGCTATGAACACATCCTTTTTTTTCACGTATACAATAATCACAATGAATACAAAATTTAATCTCTTTATTTCTAACAGTCCAAAAGTCTGTCTCAAAACCAAATTTTTCTACCGCGTAGTTTAAAGCATAATTGATAGCAAACTCAGTAGCTTGCATTCTGGGACTTCCACATATTCCTAGCAGAAGGGTCTTATTTTCTTCCATAATAATATTACTATTTTTATTTCTTATTTATAATTACTAATTATTTCTAAAAAATATTTTAAATTCTTCAAGACTACCACTTTCAATGGATTCAAGCAAAACAAGTTTAGCACGAATCAAAATCAAATTTCCAAAAGAACTATGGATCTCAGAAATTTTCAATAATTTCCAAGATGTTAGAATGGAAATTGAATATTTTTTGCCTTACGATCTTGAAAAATCAATCGGAAATGCAATAATTGAGATCATGCATTATAAAATAGACTCAGTTATTGAAGAAATTAAAAATCATGATTCAGTTTTCGAATTTGGTATTTTAGAAAAGGAAGAGACCAAAGTCAAAATTAATGTAAAAACAAAGGATCCCTACTTATTATATGCTGTTATTCAATGTGGTGTGCTGATCAATTTTCCAGTTAGAGTCAAAGAAGGATATGCTTATTGGAGGCTAATTTCAAGCAGAGAGAGAATTGATAAATTGTTAACACTCTTTGAAGAAAAAAATATTTCTTATGATTTATTGAGAATTGGAAAAGCCCCTTATGATCTTGATGATGAAAGATATAAATTAAGTTTGGAAGAATCCCAAATTCTGGATAAAGCTCTAAGTTTAGGCTTTTTTGAAATCCCTCGAAAAATATCTCTAGAAGAACTGGCAAATAAATTGGGAAAATCAAAATCTGCTTTATCAGTTATGTTGAGAAAAATTATTAAAAAAAAGGTTATGTTTCAATCTTAAAATCATAGCCATTCTTCTTTTAAAATATCCCCTTGGACGCCTACGACAATATATTTGATAGGGACCTTTCTGCTTGCTCGTTTAGCACCCTCTTGAGCTAAAGCTAATAAGCCTGAACAACAAGGAACTTCCATAATCGCAACGGTAAGGGTGTTTATTTTAGCCTCATCAATTAAAGATTTAATCTTTTCAATGTAAATTTCTTTACCTTGATCAAGTTTAGGACATGCAATCGCAATCGATTTTTGCTTTAAGAAATCTCTATGAAAATCGCCATAGGAAAAACCAACACAATCCGCTGATAATAATACATCTGCCCCTTGATAATATGGAGCTCGTGGATTGATTAAATGCATTTGAACAGGCCACTGCCGTAAAGCTGAGGAAATCTTTCCTGTTACTTCTGTGTTAGTTTCAGGCTCACTGAATACCATCGCTTGAGCTGAAGGACAACCGCATTGATGAGCATGTTCAGCAACAATTTTTTTCACTTGGTCTGTCTCCACTTGTTCATTATATTTCATAGTCTCTAAATGTTTCTCAACAGCCTCCTCATCAAACTCTAGAGCTTCTCGTTTGATTATTTCAAGCGCGCCCTCAGGACAACCAGAAATGCATGCACCGAGACCATCACAGAAAACTTCATTTATAACCCTAGCTTTTCCATCGATTACTTTTAAAGCACCCTCTGCACAATCCACGACACAATTTCCACATCCTGTACAAAGATCTTCATCAATCTTGATAATTTTTCTTGTTATTAATTTATGTTGTTTTACTTCAGTCATGATTAAAAAAAATGGAAGTGATTATATATTTTTAATTTCGAACATGTTCAAATAAAAACTTGAGATAAATTCAGGAAAATTACAAATATGTTCAAGAGATATTTTTTTTATTTTTGATCAGTAAATAAAAAATTTATTTTATCCCCCTTCTTTTACGGACAATTAACAATATGGATATTGCACACTATCACTGATCCTCTGCTAATAATCGAAAAGATAATCATCAATTCTAAAGAACCCTCATCACCATAAGTGCATAAATTAGCACTAAAAAGCTATTCTTATATTGGTATCCACAAAAAAAAGATTCTTGGTTACTCCCGTTTTTTTAATCCCGCCATGATCTTGTATGATTTGATGAGTCTCATTTCGATTTTTGAACGATTCTAACGCTCCCGTAATACAAAAACTTAAACCTTCTAATTTTCCCCCCATTTGTCTTATCTCCTTTATGGTAAATATTTTATAAAGCATCTAATCTTATATTTATAATAATGGGACTATTTACCGTGGAAAATATAATAAGTTTTATTTCTATGGGACCATCATTTTTACAATCAATAATAAGAAATGTTCCATTATATGTGAATTATGATTTAACTTGGCAATGTAACTTAAAATGTAAGCATTGTTATTTTTTCTCATCAACAACAGAATTAAAAAGTAAAAGAACTGAATTATCTAACGAAAAATGGATTAGACTTTTTACATACCATAGAAATTTAGGAACAAAAATAGCTATTTTAACCGGTGGAGAACCTACTTTAAGAATGGATGTTATAAAAGAAGCGATTAAAATTTTTCCCTCAGTTCAAGTTGTATCAAATGGAGTTATAAAATTACCTCGATTTAATGGATATAAAAAACCAAAATACTGGGTGAGTATAGATGGTACAAAGGAAACTCATGATAAGATAAGGGGTGCGAATATTTTTGATAAAGTCATAAAAAATATTCAGGAAAGCAATCCGGTTGTTACATCAACCATCATGACATTCAATCATAAGGAAATTGAAGACATTGTTAAGATTGCTTACGATAATGGTGCTTCTGGATTTGTTTTTTTATTGTATACTGGTTATCCTAACGACCCACTATTATTAAAAGGAAACATATTAAAAAAGACAATTAAAGACATTTTAAAAGTAATACGTGAATACGGAAATTTTATTTTTTATTCCAAAAAAATGTTAGAAGTATACCTATCAAAAGAATTTGTGCCACATTGCATATTTAAAACTGGCTACATAAAAAGTTACTATCCTGATGGAACACAAAAGTTTTGTGTTATGGGAAATTCACCACTATTATGTGACAATTGCGGTTGTATAGTACCGATTGCTGCTTATGCCTTATTTAAGAAATTTGATTCTAATACGGTTGAAAAAACGAAAAACTTGTTTAATCTTACCTAATAAATAAGCACGGATTTTTCTCTTGTCAATTACGGACTTTTTCTTCCTTTTTTAGAAAATTTTTTGATTAAAGCAAAAATGAAAATATTTCGAAACCTTAATTTTTATCAAAAAAAATTAATAGCGGTGAAATAAAACAAAATTGAGCAGGAAATATTTTATGGGAGGAACGATATACCATATTAGTATATTATCTCTTTTGATTTTTTAATTCAATGACATTTAAAAGATCATATAACTTTATATTCGATTATGTTTAAAAAAAGTGTCTTCTATACTCTTTTTATTTACTGATGCTAAATATTTAAATTTATATTAAATTTTTTAAGATCTTTGATTAGTTTTTCGGTGTAATAAAAATGAATCCCATTAAAACCAAGAGATCTTGCCAGTTGAATGTTTTTTTTCTCATCATCAATTAAAATTGCCTCCGATGGATTACAATCAATATGGTTTATTAATTCCTTATAAAACTCAGTATCATCTTTATTTTTATGGTAATCATAACTAAACACAGCATCATCAAAATATTTTAAAAATTCACATTTTTTATTAAGGTATTCCACTCTTTCTCTAATATTCCCACTAAATACCACTAATCTATAATTCTTCCTCAATTCCTTTATTATTTTTTCTATCCCATAATGTAGACAATAAGATCCAAACCAAATATATCGGATATGATCTTTATCTTTATTTTGGATATTCATTTTCAAAAATAGTCTCTCTTCAAACTCCTCTATTGTAATTAAACCCTTTCTTATTAAATTTCCTTCAGAATTCGGTAAATCACTAAAAATATCTATTAAAAGATTTTGATTTTCAATATCGTATATTTCTTTAATTTTCTCAATTGCTAAATAAGATCCTGGGGTAAAGTAAACGCCCCCTAAATCAAAAACTAGTGTTTTAATATTAAATTGGTTTTTTAGGGTCATGCCATATTCATTTTTTATTATTATTCAATTTTTAAAATAAACTTAAACTTGATTTGAAGATAAAAAAACTCCATCCAACATGAAGTTGATGATTTTGCAAATGATTAATGCATTACCCAAAAATAAAAAAAAGAATTTTAAGCCTTAATAAAAATATTTTTATATTGATTTGGCTAAATAAGTTTAATAAAAATTAGATAAAAGGGAGAATATATGAAAGTTAAGTGGAAAACTTTTAGGAATTCCCTTCCATATATTTGTACTAATTGTGGAGAGTTCTCCAATATGGAAAGGGAATATTGTGAGCAATGTGGTAAAAAAGTTACTCTTAGGAAAACTACAAGAGAAGATTATGAAAAGCAAACCGAAAAAGTTGAGACTGAAAGCCCTAAAATAGAAAAAACTTATTATAAGACTGGTGGACACCCACGACGGGGGGGAGAACACCCTGGAAGACCAAAAAGGATGAAAAAGATTTATGTTATATTAATTTGCTTCGGGGCAATTTTAATCATTGATGTTATAGGGTTTTTTATTATATTAAACAGACTTAATATATCCATAGATCAAATTGGCGATCATTTGCCATTATTTTTAATGTTGTTTGGTTTCTCATTAGTAGCTCTAGTTATCCTTGTAATAGGTATTCTTATAGCGTATCATGGGGGAAAAATTAGGCAAGAAATATTATTTGGTAGGGATATATGACCCATATTAGACTTAGAAATAAAAAAAAAATTTTCCAGAAAATAGCTATGGTTATCTTTTAAAGAAAGATATTGGTGTAACTAAGCTTTGCCTTTACCGAAATACTGACGGAATTGAGAGGCTTGTCTTTTCTTATGATCTTGTTGTTGTATCTGATGGAGATTTTGTTGCAGTTTTTAATTCTAAAGGTGCCAATGAAATGGTTGAGTTTAAAGCAAAAATAAGCGGTTTTCGGATTAGAAAGGGAGTAATTGGCGATAGTATAAAGTATATAATTTATGGAGATTCGCAGCAAGAAGTTGATTGCTTTATTGATAAGTATTGTAAAAAAAAAAAATAAATTAAGTTATTCCTAATTTTTTTCGATTAGATTCGATATGAGCTAGCATATTTTTGACAGCTTCTTCGGTATTTGTTTCCATGTGTAAAATGCCACCTGTAATTTCCTTAAGGTTTTCTGTTAGTAGTGTCATTAAATTTGGCCCCCCAGTTATTGTGAGCATTGGATTCACATATGTATATAGTCCGAATGCTAACGCGAATATACCATCGATACAGGCCTTCTGCTCCATATATTCGGGCGCAACAGCAATAACGGGTAAATCTGGGATCGGAACGCCTCCTAAGGCATTTGACACTGCTGTAACAAGATCTGCTACGCGACCAGTATCTGTGCAAGTTCCATAACTTAGAACTGGTGGAGTGCCGAGTTTTTCGCAAAGAGCTTTAAGTCCTGGTCCTGCTAAATCCCTTGCTTCTGGTGAGCATAAGCCAGCAACTTGGAGTCCGCCGTTTCCACATCCCATTGATAGTACTAAAACATCTCTTTTTATTAATTCTTTTGCAATATCAATAGTATGGACATCTTGACCAGTATCTCGAAGAGTTGTGCAAGATACTAATCCTGCAATCCCTCTGATTGTTCCATCTTTAATAGCATCCAATAATGGTTCAAGTGTGCCTCCTAATGCTTCCAATATGCTTTCAGCAGAAAATCCAACCACAGCTTCATTCATATCGAGTCCAGTAACAGGCTCAATATCAGCACGTCGTTCTTTAAAGTTATCTATTGCCATTTGAAGTAATTTAGCTGCTTGTTCCTCTGCTTTTTCTGGAATATAATCAACTCTTTCATCAACTCCCTCAAAAACAACCACCTCTGATACTGGGATTAATTTGAATCTGTACTTTTCTGCATATAGAGGATCAATAGGCATACAACAATTCATATCACAAACAAATGCATCAATGCATCCACTTGCTAAAACTGCTTCCTGCATAATCCAATTTCCAGTAAAACCATAAAATACATCATCCATTTCCCATCTTTGGATCATCTCCTGACCAGTTTCTATATTAGCTATAATTCTTAATCCTTTTGCACCCACAGACTTCGCTTTTTCTTGCCATTCGGGTTTACGTGCTAATTGAACCATAGCAAATCCTAAGAATGGTTCATGACCATTAGGTAAGACATTAACATAATCAGGGTCTAACACTCCTAGATTTACCCGCATTTTATGGGGTCTCGGAACGTTAAATAAGATATCTTGAATGAATTCATTTACAATTTGACTTTGGTATGCCATAGCTATTCCTAAACGCATTGCTTTCAAGGCAAGACTAGCATAATACCCATCTACGTTAGTTAAACATGAGCTTGTCGAAAACATCATTTCCCCGTAAACACCGCCCGGAAATATGCCTAATTTTCTCCATACTTCTTGTCTTTCTTTTGGAGCTAAAGCTTCCACAATTTTACTTGGTTCGGTATAGGAGCGATTAAAATCTTCTTTGACAAAATTATGCAAACTTAACGCAATCTGGTCAATATCACCAGAAGTATCAATTCCAAGACGAGTTGCAAAATTTTTTAATTTTTCTGGTTCACTTATTTTAAAAGGGGTTTTTCCCTCAATTGTGGCCTTTAATGTTTTTAGAGTAGTTTCGGTATGATAATGGTATGTTGAAGTTCCCATTACGTTTCTAAGAAGCATCATTCGCATGGCCATCCCATCTGCAGTAATTCCACATACTCCCCTTTTATCAATAGAAGCATCAGCGCGACAAGGACCATTAGAGCATAAATCACAGCGAGCACCTTTTAGACAAAATGGACATCGTTTATCAGGAACTCCTGCAAATCCTTGTGCTTCAAAACGATCCCAAATATTAGTCATTCCATCATTTTTAATACGTTCATATACTTTTTGAACAGATTTATGATAAGAAATTCTTTCTCCTTCCATGATTCATAACCTTTTTTTGTTTTGTTTTTTAAGATAATTTAATTAATAAATATGGTTCTTATAACCTAAACGTAACAAGTGTTTACTTTGATTTAAAATTAAATTAGAACATGTTCTAATTGAAATTAAAAATTGAAAATTAAATGAAAGCATAAAGAATTTTCAACATATAATAATAAGTTTAAAATAAGGTGAATAACCTATTAATTCTATGAAAATTGTCATTGTTGGAAACGGGGTAGCTGGGATTTTCACTGCTCAAAATATTAGAGCTTTAGATAAAGAGGTTGAACTTGATATTTATTCACAAGAAAAATATCCTTATTATTGGAGAATAAAAACGCCAGAACTTATACCCGGAAAAATTACAACTAAAGATTTAATAGTTTATAAAGAGGATTGGTATAGAAATAATAGAATTGATTCTTATTTGGGAAAAAGAGTCGTTGAAATTAAACCTAATTTGAAAGAACTAATTATTGAAGGTGAAAAGGAACCAATATCATATGATAAATTAGTTCTTGCTCTAGGTAGTATTCCAAACATACCACCATCTATTAAAAATGCTATTAATATGGTTGGAAAGGGGGTTTTTACTTTAAGATCTATTGATGATGCTTTATTTATTAGAGACTTTATAAAAGAAAAAGGTGTAAAAAGTGCTATTATAATAGGGGGTGGATTATTAGGACTAGAATTAGCTCGTCAAATAAAAAATTGTAATCTAGATACTACAGTTGTAGAATTTTTTCCAAGACTTTTACCACGTCAATTAGATACTGAGTGTGGGGAGATGCTTAAGGCAGAAATTGAGAAAATGGGTATTAATGTTATTTTAGGCGCGGTAACAGAAGAAATTTTATCAAATGGCGAAGTTGAGGGAATTAGGTTGAAGGATGGTAGAATTTTTAAAACTGAGATTGTTCTTATTCAAGCAGGAATACAACCAACAATTGATATAGCTAAAAAGGCGGGAATTAATACAAATAGAGGTATAATAGTAAATCAGTTTTTAGAGACGAATATGGAAGATATATTCGCTGTAGGAGATTGTATAGAATATAACAATCAAATTTATGGCATTATTCCCGCTTGTGTTGAGCAATCCAAGATATTAGCTTCTTATATTTTAGGAAAAGATAAGATAGAATATGGTGGCACGACCCCTAAAAATACCTTAAAAATTGTAGGAATAAATCTAACTTCAATTGGTCAAATTAACCTTCCTGAGGAAGAAAGTGGAGCTTGGGAAATTTTAAAAAAAGCTGATAAGAAAGATTGTTGTTATCAGAAGATTGTGCTAAAAGATAATAAATTAAAAGGTGCGATTTTATTTGGGGAGAGTAAAAACCTTAGTTTTGTAAGTAAAAATATAGACAAAGAAATTGATAAAGCCATGATGAAAAAGTTACTTGAATTATATATTTGGAGGTGTCCTAGTTGTGGATGGGAATATGATGAGGCAGAAATGCAAGTTTTGTTCAAAGATTTAGCAGATGATTTCAAATGTGTGGGATGTGGTGGTCCTAAAGATGAATTTATTAAAAAATGAGGTTTAAATTATGATAATTTATCGTTGCAAACGATTTAATTACGTATATATTGATGGAGAGAAAGAGATTCCTTTTGAAAAATTAGAAGATAATTTTAGATGTCCGAAATGTCGTGGTTCTAAGAATTTTTTTTACTAAAAAAGACTTGAAAAATGCTTAGAATGCATAAAAAATTAAGAATAATGGATTTAAAGAGTTAATTCCTAACTTTTCCTATTAAAATCTCACTATAAGGCAAAAGATTGATAAGATAAATTATACACAAACTAAAAAAACACACATTAATAAACAATATTAAGTAGAACAGAGCTCCAATTTCAAATATTTGTCCTATCAAGCTAGCAATTAAGGGGTGGATTAAATAAATCCCATATGAATATCTTCCAAAAAAACTAAGTAAATTACCAATTTTCTTTTCTTTCAAATGAAGACTTATTTTATAAAAAATGAATATCGCTGGAATGGATAAAGGCAAGGTTATTAATTTAAAATACACTAAATCCATGATATAGTAATAGCTTAACAAAATTGAAGGGATTAAAATTAGTACTTCTATAAAAAGGCTCTTTTTATTATTTGATTTATTCACAATCTGGTTATAATTCTCAGCAAAATACATACCTAAAATAAAATAAAAGATATAAGAGATAAAAGTGTGTTTAATAAAAAAAATTAATACTTGCATATCTGGATTAAATAAAAATTGCTTATATGTGCTAATTTCAAGAAGAATCCATATTAATTGTAAAATAAATGAGCCAACTAAAAGCTTAACCTTATTAAATTTCTCAAAACACCTATTTATTAACGGAAAGAATATATAAAAAGAAATTAATAACCCAAGAAACCAGAAATGAAATTCTACTGAAAATGTTAATATTTGATAAATCCCTTCTAAAAAATTCGTATTCTGATCGAATCTCCAGTTATTATATAAAAGATAAATTATTGAAAATAAAAGATACGGCAGAATTATTTTTTTAACTCTAGATTTAAATATTGGTTTTAAAGAATTTTGATTAACATATTTTAAGCGTAAAAAATAACCAGAAATAAAAAGAAATATTGGCACAGCTGATTGTGCTATGATGAAAATAATACCATATGTTAGAAGATATTCTATCCCTTCATTATAGTGATAAACTAAACCAAAAGTATGGATTATAACAACAAAAATTATGGCATATCCTCTTAAAATGTCGAATTCTTTTATGTTTTCCTTGTCTTTAAACGAAGTTATTTTTGGAGCTAAGCTCATTATACAATCAGAATAGTTTCATATTTATAAAATATTAAATTAATATTTTTAATAAATATTCAATTAACGAATCCAAATAATTTAAAATTAATTTTTATAACAAAAGGTTGTTTACACCATGGCTAAATGGGAATGCGGTGCTTGCGGCTATATATATGATGAAGATGCCGAAGGTACTAAGTTTGAAGATTTACCTGATGATTGGGTCTGCCCTGTTTGTGGAGTAGATAAGAGTTTCTTCACAAAAATTTCAGATTAAAAGTTCATATTATTACAAATTCTTTTTTTTAATTTTTAGAATAATCGTTTTAGAAGCAAAATAATTTATTAAGTTAAATTCAATCATAAAATCTTTTTATGAGATATAGAAATTAAATTTATAACCTTAACGAGACTTAACAAAAATAACAGAATAAATCCTAAAAAATTAGTGAATTGAATAATGACACATTTAGAATTAATGAAAGATGTATTTTTTGTTGGTTACGTTGATTTTGAAGTCAGAAATTTTCATGGATATTCTACACATAAAGGTTCTTCTTATAATGCATATATAGTTAAATCAGGGAATAAAACAGTCTTAATTGATACAGTAAAGCGTCCTTATTTTGAATATTACTTAGAAAATATAAAGGATGTGTGTGATCCAAAGGAAATCGATTATTTAATCATAAATCATGTTGAGATGGATCATTCTGGTTCTTTTCCCCTTTTACTTAAGCATATACCAAATGCTGAAATTATCGCTTCACCAAGAGGAGTTGATAATTTAAGACTTCACTTCCATGAGGAAGTAGAATCTGAAGTATTTGATAAGATTAGAGCAGTTAAGGAAGGTGATACATTAGATATTGGAAATGATAAGAAATTTGCATTTGTACCCATACCTATGATTCATTGGCCTGATTCAATGGTCTCTTTTATGACAGATGAAAATGGAAAAAATATTTTG
The DNA here is from genome assembly GCA_016840545.1 of Promethearchaeota archaeon. Taxonomy (GTDB): domain Archaea; phylum Asgardarchaeota; class Lokiarchaeia; order Sigyniarchaeales; family SOKP01; genus SOKP01. Next base: position 4,062 of record JAEOSD010000040.1, on the reverse strand, counting down.
TTTTCAAATGATGCTTTTGGACAACATTTAGCTACATCGAGGCGATGGGATGATGAAAATGATCTTCCTGAAATAATGTGGGAAGCAGAGAAATATTATGCCAATATTTTGCTTCATTTATCGGGACTTATTGCAAAGGCATTACCAAAAGTTGGAGCCTTACCTATTGATATTATTTGCCCGTCCCATGGAATTTGCTGGCGAACCCATATTAGTAAAATTGTGGAAGCATATAGAAAATGGTCGGCAGGGGAAATCGATGGAAAAAGTGTATTGATTGTGTATGATACAATGTGGGGTAGTACTGAAAAAATTGCTAAAGCATTATATAAAGAGATCAGCCATAGAGGTATACCAGTAAAGAGATTTAGACTAACAAATGCAGATTACTCTGATGTAATTACTGAGGCAATGAAAGCTAAAGCTATTTTAGTAGGAAGCCCAACACTAAATAATGGGCTATATCCCTTAGTTGCAGAGTATTTAAGTTATCAAAGAGGATTAAAACCTATTAATAAAATAGGTATGGCTTTTGGATCTTATGGCTGGGGTGGAGGAGCAGTAAAGGAAATAATTAAAGAACTAGAAGCCACCGCTATAGATGTTTTGGATGAAAAAATAGAGTTAAAATTTGTTCCAAGACCAGAAGATTTAGATTTTAAAAATATAATTGATAAATTAGTGGAAAAAATGGGATAAAAAGAGGGAATTGAGATGAACTTTAAATTAACTGAAGAACAAATAGCACTTCAAAAAAAAGCGAGAGAATTTGCAATCCGAGAGGTTTTACCTGTAGCAAGAAAATATGATGAGTCAGAAGAATTTCCTTTACCTGTCATTAAAAAGGCTTGGGACGAAGGTTTACTTAATTTAGGAATTCCTAAAGAATATGGAGGGCCTGGATATGGATTATTAGACTCGTGTATTGTAGTTGAAGAAATTTCATCAGCATGTCCTGGTATAGCAACATCAGTATTTGATAATAATCTTGGAGCCGAACCCATAGTGATCGGAGGAAATGACGAACAAAAACAAAGAATACTAACCGAATTAACAAGTGAGTTTAAATTAATCGCATTTGCTACTTCTGAACCAGGTATGGGATCAGATGTTGCTGGAATGAAGTGTAAAGCTGAAAAGGATGGAGATGAGTATGTTTTAAATGGTAGTAAATTTTGGATAACTAATGGCGGTTATGCAGACTATGTCACCGTATTTGCTACTATAGATCCAGAAAAAAACCATAAGGGGATAGCAGCGTTCATTGTTGATACTAAAGCTGAGGGTGTAAGGTTAGGGAAACATATTCCAAAACTTGGTCAAAGATCGTCAAATACAGTAGCAGTAAGCTTGAAAAATGTTAGAATACCCAAAGAAAATATTTTAGCAAAACCAGGAAGAGGTTTTGTTTTAGCTATGCAAACTTTTGCGCATACACGCCCCGCCATTGGAGCTTTTGCTGTAGGATGTGCGCGTTCAGCGATGGAATATTCAATTGATTATGCACAAAAAAGAGAGGTTTTTGGGAGACCTATTGGAAATTATCAAGTTATACAAGAAAAGATTGCAAATATGTATAAAGATATAGAAGCAGCACGATTATTGACGCATAAGGCAGCTTGGGAGGCAGATCAAGGTTTAGATAATAATATGAGTTCTTCAATAGCGAAAGCATTTGCTTCTGATGTAGCTATGAATGTAACCACAGAAGCCGTTCAAATTTACGGTGGATATGGATATTTAAGAACGTATCCAGTTGAGAAATTATTTAGAGATGCTAAGTTATATCAAATTTATGAAGGAACCAGTGAAATTCAAAGAATTATCATCTCCCGATTTGCAATGAAAAAGTATGAACATGCTATGCCAAGCGTGTTTAAAAGGGATAGATAATCCACAAATTTTTATTAATTCTTATTTTTTCTTATTATTTTTAAATAACTGTTATATTACGGAATTGTTATTAATACTAAACTTGGAATAAGTTAATTAGATTTTTTTAAGTATTAATTTACTAGCCTTTAAAAAATGATCAGTAATAATATTAGGCTTTATATCCTTTTGCTCTAATTCCTCAATATGTCTCTCTCCGTGCCCAGTTCGAAGATAAACTGTCTTACACCCTCCATTCAAACCAAAGAGAATATCTGAGGGATGGTCTCCAATAACCCATGATTCATTAAGGTTAATATTATACTCTTTTGCGATTAATTGTAAAAATTTAGGTTTAGGTTTCTTGCACTTACAATTATCTTCTGTCAAATGGGGGCAGAAATAAGTTTTTTCTATTTTTATATTATTTTTATCTAGTGTATTTAAAAAATGATTATTGAAATTGTGAAAATCTTCAACGGAGTAGTAGCCTTTTCCAATACCAGATTGATTGGTCACTATAAAAAACAAGAATGAATCCTTAAGTAGATTCAATCCCTCACATACTCCTGGTAAAATTTCAAAATCTTCTATTTTATATGCATAATTTTTATCTTCTATTAATGTACCATCTCTATCTAAAATAATTGCTTTATTCTTTACCATCTTTAACTCATTTAAAATTAATTCTAAAAATACTAAAAAATTTTTTAAAAAAACAAAAAAGTAATTATAGCAAGGTATCCAATTCCCAAAATTATGTGGAATAAAGCAAATAATCCACCAACCTTTAATAATTTCTTATAATTCATACCATCCACGCAATATTTCGTTGAGAGCTCGAGTGTCATCATATCAGCAGCAGAACCTTGGGGTAAAAAATTACCTCCTAAATTAATTCCTAATATAAATGCAATAATGAGAGGAGTTGAGGCAAATCCCGAAGAAATTAAAAGATGTATAATAGGTATGAAAATCACAGTTACAGGTACATTATCAAGAAATCCAGAAAGGATTGATGTTAAAACTAAAATTAAAACTGATAATAAAAAAACGTTTGATGGGGCAAGCAAATTTATAAAATCTTCAAATATTCCAATAATGCCAGCAACCTCAAAGCAATAAACTAAAATAAATAAGCAAATAAAGAAAAATATTAATTTAAAATCTACTTCTTTAAGATAATGTGAGATATCTGGTTGCTTTCTACCCGATTCTTTTCTACGTGGATTAATAAATACAAACATTAGCATTCCAAAGATACCTACAAATACGATATTTGGAATTGCTATTAACAAAACAAAAAAAATTAATAACGCAATAAGATTTTTGTAAAATAGCTTTGAACTAATTGGTTCTTCCATTATAACTAATTCATGCTCTTTTAAATGTTCTGAATCTACGGGTTCTTCGTATTCAACGCAGTGTGGAACCCAAATATCTTTTAAATGTTTTTTAAGAAAGAATTGGTCTAATAAAAATAATGTCGTTAAAACTCCAATTACAAAAAATATCCCCAAACTAATGAAAAACCAGTTTGTGGTAAGAAGAAATTCGTTTGCGATTAAAACGTTCTGGGCTGAACCAAAAGGAGTTAACGTGGCCGCAAGATTAATACAAATAGTCACACCAAGTAAAATAGGAGTTGGATTTATTCGCATTTTCTCACTGGTACTGATTATCATAGGTATAAAAATAACCGCAACTGAAACGTCCTCAATAAAAGCGGCACTGATAGTTGAAATTAAACATATTACCCAAAAGAATTTCCTAGTATTAGTACTGAATTTCTTTGTAATCCGTAAGGCGATCTCATTAAAGATCCTTTTATCTTCTAAAATTGCAACTATTGTAAACATAGAGATTAAGAAAAAAATTACTGGCCAATCAATCGCCAGAAAAAAGTTCTCAAGAGTTATAGGTGTCGGTGACTCTAGGAAAAAAATATAGGTGGCTGTAGCTGCTGCTAACATAGATGCCATGCTATATGCCAAAAAGTCTGTCTTTTCGCGGAACAGAGCTATTATTACGATTAAAAAACAGATTATAATGAAAATTTGTAAAAATAAGGACATTTGACAACTCTGTTTAATGTTCTTAATTTGATTATTTAATTAATTTAATAAATATTGAATTTTAAATACCAACCATATAAAAAATAAAAAAATAGGAAAAATTTTTAAATTATTT
>JAEOSD010000163.1 GCA_016840545.1 Promethearchaeota archaeon | reverse complement strand
GAAAAATTAAGTTCAGTTGAAGCTTTAGCTGCTGCCTTATACATTACTAATTTTAAAGATTATGCGGATTTAATCCTTTCAAAATTCTCTTGGGGTTTGGAGTTTAAAAGAATAAATAAGTTTTAAGCCGTTTATGAATAATTTTAGTTAATAAAATAATAAAAGAAAATAATAAAAAAATCTCAATCTTCACTCCTTTTAGAAAGTCCTGATGCGGCTATAACATCGTCTATCTTTAAGATCATTGAAGCTACTTCGGTAGCAGATTGAATAGCTTGAGTTAACACAGATAAAGGCTCGAGGACTCCTAATTCCAACATATTATCTGGTTTACCAGAATCTATATTTACACCATAATCATTTCCATTCTCTGATTCATGTTTGGATCTTAATTCAACAAGTGCATCTACAGGATTATATCCAGCATTTTCAACTAAGGTTTTGGGAATGATTTCCAGAGCATTTGCATAAATTTCTATCGCTAATTGTTCTCTTCCACCAATTGAGCTGGCAAAGGATCTTAATCTTTTTGCTAACTCAATTTCTGCTGCTCCTCCTCCAGATAATACATATGGAACCTCCATTGCAGCTTTTACCACAGAAAGAGCATCATTCATCATTCTCTCTGCCTCATCAACTACATGTTCTATTCCTGCTCTAATTAAAATACTCACTGCCTTAGGATCAGCACATTCAGAGACAAAAATCATATTATCATCTCCAATTTTCTTTTCTTCTACTTTCCCAGCTTTTCCAAGATCTTTTTCAGAAATTTCTAATAGATCATTCACAATTTTTGCATTAGTAGCTCTTGCTAATTTCTCCATATCTGATTTTTTAACTCTTCGAACTGTAATTATATTATCTTGTGCAAGAAAATTTTGTGCTTTATCATCAATTCCTTTTTGACAGAAAACCACGTTAGCCCCGATCTCTTTCAATTTTGTTGCCTTATTTTTTAACATATTTGCTTCTTCTTCAAGGAATTTATTAATTTGATCTGGAGTTTGCACTCGGATTTCAGCATCAAATTCGGTTTTTTCTATCTCTAAAGCTGAATTTATCAATGCTATATTTGCGTTTCTAACGGATTTTGGCATCATTGGATGGACAACTTCTTTATCAACAATAATTCCATTAATTAAATTTGTATCTAAAAGACTTTTTCCTTCTTTTTTAATTATTTGAATTTGTTCAAGATCAATAAATATATGTTGGCCTCTTTTTTCTTTAATTTGACCAACAGCCTTTACTGCAATGTCCGCAAAATGATTTTTTGCTCCAGCAATCAATTTGCTATTCATGGAAGTCTCTGCAACTTTTTTAAGTGTCTTTTTGTCTTCAATATCTATCTTTGTTGCTAAATCTTTTAAAATAACCTTGCTTTTTACTAATGCTTTTCTATATCCGCGAAATATAATTGTTGGATGAACTCCTTGTTCCATTAATTCTTGTGCCAAACTTAATAATTCACCTGATATAATCACACTTGTTGTAGTACCATCTCCAACTTTATCGTCTTGTGTTTTAGCAACTTCCACCATCATTTTTGCTGCTGGATGTTCAACATCAATAGTATCTAAAATAGTTGCACCATCATTGGTTATCGTAACATCACCAAGAGAATCAACAAGCATTTTATCCATACCTTTTGGACCTAAAGTTGTTCTAACTGCCTCTGATACTGCTTTTGCAGCAGCGATATTATTCTTCTGGGCATCTTTACCCCTCTTTCTTTCAGTACCCTCCTTTAAAATAAGTATAGGGACTCCGGATAATTGGGCCATTTTAATTCACATTTTTGTTATCTTTTGACTAGAAATATAATTTATTATATAATGATCTCTAAGTCATAAAATTAAAAAAGTTTACGGAATTAAAACATAATATTTTTACGGTTAAAATGATATAAATAAAAAAATTTTATAATATATCGCAGATTTTGAGAGTACTTTAAAAAACTGTTTTTATAAATAAGCTAGATGTCTTTAATCTTTTTGATTCTAAGTTTATTTATTCTAATAATTAACATTTTTTACCATATTTATAATAAAAAAGGGCGTTCTTCTAGAATTTTAAAATCTACAATTTTAGGATTTTTTATAGTATCGATATTTTTCTTTATTTTTAAGATTATTTATTTTATAGGAATTGATTCAAAATATATTTTAGAAAATTTTAATGAAAATATTGGAGGAATTACACTTTTTAATTTATCAATTTTTTTTTATGGAATCTCAATCACAACTTATTTGATTAATTTCATCAATCTAAATGAAAATAGAATAAGATTAGAATCTCCCTCATATTATAATTCAAAAAAAGGATCAATAAAAATAGGTAAAGTAATAAGAAATTCTTCTAAAAAACATAAATTTTTATTATCTCTAAAAGATCTTGAAAAACATGTATTTATTTGCGGATCAACTGGTACTGGGAAAAGTAATTTTATGCAAAATTTTTTAGTTAATTTTTTCAAAAAGTATGATATTCCATTTTTTCTTGTTGAATTTAAAGGTGAGTATCATTTTCTTCAAGATAAGATAAAGGATGTATTAATATTATGGCCTGGAGAAAATTTTTCCATTAATATTTTTAATCCAGAACGATCAAATCCGATTGTACATGCAGAACGAATTTTTGATATTCTTAAAAGTGGGCATTTTTTAGACACTCCCTCATCCGATTATTCTCCTCAGATGGAAAAAGTTTTAGTTGAAATCTTAACAGAAGTATGTAAAAATAAAGATACAAGAAGTTGGAACGGATTTTTTAGAACTTGCGAGGAATTTTTGGATGAAAATAAAACATCAATACCAATGCTAAAGCAAACATTAATAAGCATTAAAAATCGAATTAGAAGATTTTCAAATGGGCCATTAAGAAAAATTTTTGAATCAAATAATGAATTATCGATAGAAAAATTGTTTTCAATGAATATTATACTTGATCTTAGCTCAATTATTCGCCTAGGAGGAGAAAAAGAAGATGCTCTCTTCTTTCTTAATATGATTTTGAAATATTTATGGGATTTGAATTTAACTTCCGGAGCAAGTAAATATAATGGAATTAAACATATAACTATTATTGAGGATGCTCAATATTTTGCTCCTCAAGATTTAATAAAAAAATCAAAATTGACCACTTATTTGGAAGATATTGCTCTTCTTCAAAGGGGTACTGGAGAATGTCTTATGTCATTAGCTACTAGACCAAATATTAGCAGTGAGATATTAGCAAATTGCGGGGTACTTGTTTCATTTCAAAGCCATATGCAAAAAGATTTAATCCAAGAATTGTTAAATTTAGAAGAAGAGAAAAAAAAATATGTGTCTTTTTTAGATGAGGGGCAATGCATCATTCGGATTAATTCAATAAAAGATCCATTTTTACTTTGGGTCCCCTATATTAAACGTCATTATCCAACTGTTTCTGAGATTGAAGAGAAAAACAAGCAAATTTTAACTAAAGTAAAAATTAACAAGGAAAACATTGATATTATAAAAAAAAGAAACTTATTTTTTAAAAAGATAAGAGCATTCATAAGAAAAGTGTTTCCAAAACTTACAAATTCTAGCACTAATGAAGAGATTGAGAATAAATTATACTCAGATAAAGATATAGATGATCAGGAAATTTTTAAAGAGTTCATTAACAATTTATATGATTCACAAAAGAATAACAAATAAATTTTAAGATTTAAAAATCTTATTTTAATTTAATGACATTAATAATCGGTATTATCGGAAAACCTAGTGCTGGTAAGTCAACCTTCTTGAATGCTGCTTGTATGACACATGCAAAGGTAAGTGAATTACCATTTACCACAATAGACCCTAATAAAGGCATAGCTTATGTAAAAACTAATTGTATGTGCAAGAAATTAAATTTGAAAGATAACCCAAAAAATTCTATATGTATTGAAGGAAACCGTTTTATTCCTGTTAATTTATTAGACGTAGCAGGATTAGTTCCAGATGCTCATAAGGGAAAAGGACTAGGAAATAAATTTTTAAATGATTTAAGTAAAGCAGATATATTAATCCATATTTTAGATATCTCTGGAGAGTTAGATAAGACTGGGAAAAGAATCATTCTCGGTGAAAATGATCCTTATGAAGATATTATCTTTCTTGAAAAGGAGGTAAATTTATGGTTTAAAGAAATTATAGAAAGAAGCGATTGGACGAAATTTTTAAAATCCTATTCTCGAGAAAAAACAAAATTTATTGAATCTTTATATAAGAGACTTTCTGGAATAAGGGTTAAGAAAAAGCACATAATTCTAGCTATAAAAAATTCTGGGCTAGAAAATAAAGATCCAATAAATTGGACTGATGATGATTTATATGAATTTTCAAAAATAGTGAGAGAAAGTTCAAAACCGATTTTAATAGTTGCCAATAAAATTGATAAAGAAAATGGTTTAGAAAATTTGGTAAAGTTAAAAGAAAAGTATAATAACCCAATTATCCCTTGTAGTGCTTTAGCAGAATATATCTTAAGGAAGTATCATGAAGATAAAATAATTAAATATATTCCTGGTTTAAATAACTTTAAAATACTAAATCATAAGAAATTAAAACTTAAAGAATTAGAAACGTTAGAAAAAATTAGAGATAAAATTCTGGGTGAATTAAGTGAGACTGGAGTTCAGAATACTTTAAATCACGCTATTTTCAAAATTGCAAATCAAATATGTATTTTTCCAGTTTCCGATATCAACACCTTTACAGATCATGATGGCAATGTTTTACCCGATGTTTTTTTAGTTGAAAAAGGGACGACTTTAAAAGATTTTGTTCAAGAGAATATTCATACCGACTTAGCTGAGCATTTTATGTTCGGGATAGATGCATTGACTAAAAAAAGGCTAGGAGAAAATTATGAATTAAAACATAATGATGTAATAAAAATAGTATCTAGTAGGTAACTAATTATTCTTCCTTTGAGGTCAATAGAATATATATTAAAATAATTAATAATAATACAATTCCTAAGATAATTACAAGAAAATTAAAAAACTCTTCTTCTGGCGATACAGCTTGAAAAAGAAATAGTACAAAAAATCCAATTACATTTAAAAATCTCATCATAATTTCATTAATTAAAAATTTATAACTTTACTTAAATTTATTTGATTAATTTTGAAAATTAAATTAAATTCTGAATCAATAATAAAGTGGACCTGACGGGAATTGAACCCGTGACCTCTTGAGTGCAAGACTTGCACCAAGCAAATTGCTTAAAATGTGTCAAGCTTAAAATTAATTTGCTAAAAACAAATTAATGATCTTCCACTGATCTACAGGCCCTATAAAGTGTCTAATCAAGTACGTAAAACCATTATCATTAAAATTCTTTTCCTTTTTTATAATTCATTTCCCAAAGACATGATTTTGTTAAATTAATTTATTGTTTATAATCGAAATTATTTAAAAAAAAGATTGAGTTAAATTAGAACTCTAGAAATAATAAATAGGAGGTGATCCAGCCGCAGGTTCCCCTACGGCTACCTTGTTACGACTTCTCCCTCCTCGCATACTAAAAACTCGATGTGACCAGTCTGACCATACCTCATTTTTAGCACACTCGGATGGAGCGACGGGCGGTGTGTGCAAGGAGCAGAGACGTATTCACCGTGCGATGATGACACACGATTACTAGGGATTCCACGTTCATGTCGGCGAGTTACAGCCGACAATTCCAACTGGGATATGATTTCGGGATTGGTTTCTCCTTTCGGAGTTACAGCCCATTGTTCATACCATTGCAGCCCGCGTGTAGCCCAGGGGTTTCGGGGCATACTGACCTGCCTTCGCCCGCTCCTTCCTCCGTCTTATCGACGGCGGTCCCTTTAGTGTTCCCAACGAAGTCGTGACTTCTTGCTGGCAAATAAAGGCGCGGATCTCGTTCGTTGCCTGACTTAACAGGATACCTCACAGCACGAACTGGCGACGGCCATGCACCTCCTCTCAGCTCGTTGAGTAAGGTCGTCAACCTGACTGTCATTCTGCTGTCTCCCCTGGTAAGTTTTCCGGCGTTGAGTCCAATTAAACCGCAGGCTTCACCCCTTGTGGTGCTCCCCCGCCAATTCCTTTAAGTTTTAGCCTTGCGACCGTACTTCCCAGGCGGCACACTTAACGGTTTCCCTACGGCACTGACACGGCTCATGGCCGTACCATCACCTAGTATGCATC
>JAEOSD010000162.1 GCA_016840545.1 Promethearchaeota archaeon | reverse complement strand
TGTAAGTAAAATATATATTTTATTTTTTTCAGAAAATTCTCTTAACTCTAAACGGGTGAAAGAGGAATGGAATACTATATTTCAATTAAATGAAGAAAGTAAGATAAATATCATATCAATCTACGAGAATGAAAAGAATATCCCGCATTTACTGAGTGAGGTGTTAAAAGTTAAATTTACTAAAAAGAATTTTGATGGATTCTTAGATACGCTTTATAAAAAGGTTATTGACGCAGAAGAATTAATGAACATCCAAGTAATTGCTTAAATACGTTTCTTAAACGTATTATTTCTTTTAAATTTTAAAACTCTTTTTCTTTTAGTAATACAACCAACCTGTTGATATTGATATTTTCAATTTAAGCTTTCTTTATATTACCCAGATATTCAACAATTTTATGCATAAAAATCATTAAGTTTATAAATAAAAAGTTTTACTAGTTGTTAGGGATATATGAAATACCTGTAAAAATGCTACCAGCATCCCAGCAAGGCACTAGTAGTTATTAATTTTTTCACCTATTTCATAACCCTTGTATTAATTTATTTATTTCTTTACATATAAAACTTTTCTATTTATCTCTTAATAGATGATAAAACTGAAATTTTTTTATTTTTTGTAAAATAATGTAATTTTACTTGCAATGTAATGAGTCAATTATTATTTTATAAAAAAATATTTGAATAAGGTAATTTTCTCTTGTTGATCCCTTTAGGATAATCATTCGTAAAATTTATCTTAAAACATGGTTGAGATACAACATCCTCAAATAATCTGAAAGATAATTTAGATGCTTTAACAACTATTTTAAACTTAATTGACTAAAATTTAAGAATAAAAGAAAAATTTAAAGTTAATTTTTAAACAGTTAATCTCTCTGACCTAAAACTGTAACCGAACAAACAGTAAAAGCACCACCCAGGTTATGGCATAAGCCAATCTTTGCATCGGGAACCTGTCGTCCTTCTGCTCGGCCTTGAAGTTGTTTCGTAATTTCTGTTAACATTCTGCATCCAGTACTACCAATAGGATGACCAAAACTTTTTAGGCCTCCTGAGGGATTTATTGCTACCTCTCCGTCATAATTAAATGTTCCATTTTTTAATTCTTCAGCAGCTTGTCCTCTCTCACAAAATTGCAAGTCTTGACAGTTTAAAAGTTCCGTTATTGTAAAACAATCATGAACCTCAGCACAATCGATCTCTTTACGTGGATTAGTTATACCAGCTTCTTTATACGCGTATTCTCCAGCTTTTTCTGTAGCAGGAAAATGCGTAAATTCCGCACCAGGACCACCAGGGGGAACATACCAAGGAAAATTAGTTTGACATGAAATTGCATTTGCTTTTACTAATATATAATCATCTGCATGTGCATAACTCTCAGCTAACTCTGGTCTCGTCAGAATTAAAGCTGCTGCTCCATCAGACATTGCACAACAATCAAATCTTCCAAGTGGATCAGCAATCATAGGTGCTCTCATTACTTGATCAATTGTAATCCTACTTCGGAAGTGTGCTTTTGGGTGATCAGCTCCATTATCATGGTTTTTAACGGCTACACGCGCTAAATCTTCTTTAGTCCAACCGTATTCGTGAAAACTCCGGGTTGCTGCCATCGAGAACATTGCTGGTGCGGATGGAGTAGGATATACTGGATGTCCAAATATTTTAAATCCTGGTAATCCACTACCTCCTTCGTCCATAAGTTTCTCGACTCCACAAGCAAGTGCTACGTCATATGCTCCTGAAGCTATAGCGAAACTTGCATTTCTAAAAGCATCCATTCCCGAGGCGCAGTAATTTTCTACTCTAGTGGATGGTTTTCCATCCATTCTGAGAATGTCTTCAACCATAGCGCCTGAAAGTCCAGTAAAATAATAGAAAATCCCAATCCAGCTTGCATCAATCTCATCCTTTTTAATACCAGTATCTTTTAATGCACTTTGGAATGCTTCGAAGAGCAGGTCATATTGATTTTTATCCCATAATTCACCATACTTAGTCATATCACAGCCAATAATGGCTACCTTATCCTTAATTCCTTTTCTTACCATTCTTTATCTACCTCCTTTATGGTTTCCCCCTTTCGGGTCGACATTTCCAATAATAATTTTTAAAATCAGCACCTTCATGTTCTTTCCTAAAAGTTAGTTCAACTCTCATTCCAATTTTCACATTTTCTTCAGGTTTTTCAATTTCAGTCATGTTTAGTAGTACCCTGCCACCACCATCAAGATCAACTACACATCTAGGCACAGGTATATCTAAATACGTGCCTCCTACTAAATGATCTAAAGTAAATGTAAAGATTGAACCTTTTAAACTAAGTTTAATCCTTTCAAATTGATCATCAGCTCTGCAAATATAGCAGGAGCGGAGCATATCAGGATATTGGATCGCTCCACAATTTTGGCATTTTAGTCCATACCATCTATAAACTGACGCAGCATCTCTCCAAATAGTTACTGCAGAACTTTTTCTAGTGTATCTATCTTTTTCGACTATTTCCTTAAAGTCCAAGAATTTATTATAATTCTTTAATGTAATCATAGATTTTTGATGACCTAAAAATCCCATCCTACTTTTTCCAAGATCTCTTAATGCATTTCTATCTCTAACGTGCATTAAAATCGCATCTGCTCCATCACCAAAACCAGCCATAATAATTTTAGAATCTTCTTTAGGTCTTCTTAGCGCACCTATCAAGAGCATGAACGGCATTGGTGTCCCTACATCTCCTACTTGAAAAAATAGACTATTTTGAGCAACTCCTCCTGGATACTTCATCATTTTGGCGATTCTTCCATGTAATCTAGGATTACTATAATAATATGCAGCTGCACCTATATCTTCGGGTTTTAAGTTGTTTCTTTTCAAGATTTCAGCCATCACTTTTGTGATATTTTCAACGTAAAATTTAGCATCCATTTTTGGTTCAAAAGTCCTAATAAATTTATCTTTACCAGCTCTTTTCCAAGGACCTGTTACATTAGCTGAAACAGAATAATAATCTTCAATTGATAATGGTATATTATCCTCATCAGCAATAAGTAATGCAGCAGCACCATCTGCAAAACCATATTCCCACATCGTTGATGGTTCAGGAGTTCGAGTATCTGCAGCAATAACAAGAATACTTTTAATATCTTTATTAGCTTTTATAGTGTCTACAGCTCTAGTAACTGCCGTTGTTCCTGCTTTTAATGAATCAGTAAAATCTGCGGTTATAATATCCTCCCTCATATCTAAAACTGCAGCAATTAATGAAGCAGAATCTTTTTCTGAATAAACCTGTGTAGTAGATGCAAAAAATAGACCGTCTACGGATTTAGGATCATTTCCTGCTAAACAATCTAATCCAGCTTCAACTGCCATAGTAAGACTATCTTCATCCGCCATTGCGACTGCTTTTGTGCCGGGGACAATAGGAAATTCCCATGCTTTGCCTATTGATTCTCTGGGTAATAAATATTTAGGTAAATACGCCCCATAAGATTTAATTCCAATCATTTTTTTAACCACTTTTTTATTTAAAATTTTTATTATATGAAATTGAATTTTAAAGAATAAATATGTTTTATGAAATTTTCAAATAAGGATTAATAGAATTCGATCATCAATTTTATCTAAATAGAACATTATTCTACATATTTGTAGTAGAAATAAAGTATATATGCTAAGAAGATAAAAGAAACCTTTTAAAATCTAAGGATTTTCAAACTTTTTTTCTAAAGGAATAATGGCAATTTTTTATATATTTTCAAACCTTTTCTCTAAAACAATTATAATTGGCTTAAATCCTAGCTTTCCAAAAACACTAATTAAAGAATCTAAGTTCTTCATATCATAGGCCATATTAATTCTTACAGAATCGCAACCCCATGATTTCAGAATTTGAATTGCCCTATCAGCTAAGATCTTTCCAACTCCTTTTCCAATAACTTCTTTTGTAGTAGACCAACTATTTAGATAACCAATATATTGCCCTAAATTATTCTTAACGGCTTCTAACATACCCATTGACACAACTTGACTTGTAGATTTTAATTCTGCTACAAGGGTTATCCGCTTTAGATTGGGTTTAAATTGCCTCAATCCAGAGGATTCTTTCCATTTTTTTTCATTTAAACCAATATCATACTGATCTTGCAGCTCTTTCAAGATTCCTAATGTTGCCATATAATCAGAAGTTCTATAATTTCTGATAATTATATCATCTTCGGTTAATTTTTCATCTGACATTAAACTTTACCTTATGTTTTTTATTTTAGTCTTTTTTAAAACATTTAAATCAATTCTTTGAGATAGTAATCTTTCACCACTCTTTTCTTCAATAATAAAAAACAAATATTCATTAATATGAGGAATAATTGGAGAAATAAATAGAAGTTCTTCTTTAGGAAACCAGATATCAATATGTTGATTCATTACCTCTTTTTCAAAATACTCTTTAACGTGTGTTATTTTTATATTAACATTATTCGTTTCGTTTTTATTGTTATTTCTCACCAATATTTCTATTTCTTCACTATCATCAGTGATTTCTGCTTTGATAATTGAAAACACACCTCTCTTAATATAACGGGGCTCAGAGATACTTGATGGATCAAATAATTGAATACTTGAAAAGGAATCTTTATAATCCTTAGTATCAATATGAGCTACATCTATTCCTTTTAATGCTAAGTAAGCAATTGCTTTTTGCATCTTTATTGATCTTGTATCTGATTGTTTAATAATATTAGTAAAAAAATGATTGTTGATATCCTCTATTAACTCTCTTAACTTTGCTTTTTCTAAGCTTCCTTCTTCGATAAGTTTCTTAATTTGAGGAGATTTAATTATAGCACTTTGTAGTATCTCAGATTCGATAATTAGAAATAATTTATCTTCGAAATTCTCCTTGATTTTTTCTGTTATTTCTCTGATCAAATTATCTCCAAAGATTTCAAGTTTGTTAGGTAATGATACAATAATTACTATTGTTTCAGGGGTTTCCTCTTTTAAGCCTGCTCTTCTTTTTTTTCTTTTGGATTTTGTTAGGAACTTTTTCCCAAAGAAAGTATACCCCTTAAATTCTAGATCTATATGGTCTAGAGCCTCTTGTTCATCAATTCCTAGAAACCAAATTGGATGATAACGGATTGGTCTCATATAGTTTTTATCATCCTTAAAACTGTCATCGGGAAAGATAAGTAATGGAATATGCCCTTGAGCTTCATCAAAATATAAGACATAAACTACTGCTAATTCTTCAAGCGGATTTTTTTCAGCTGTTTCGGATTTAGGTATTTTAGACAACAGAGACCAAATTTAAATTTTCTTTTATTCTAAAGAATTAAATACTTCCTCTTGTAAAAATTTAATTAAAAAACATAATTAAAAATTTATGTGAAATAGAAAAATGATAATCACAGATGTTCAAACTTATGTATTATCACTTGATTTTAAATTTAAGCTTGGAGCGATGCCTCCCTTTAAAGCAACTGGATTATACATTAATATTAAGACTGATGAAGATATTGAAGGATGGGCTTTAGCTCACTGGAATTTAAGTAATGCCGCTCAAAAAGTATTTATAGATGAAGCATTAAGAAGGTTCTTATTGAATAAAGATCCATTTATGGTTGAGGATATCTATCATGCGCTTTATCACAATACAAATAGAGTAACGTTTGGAATAATGCAATCAACTAGTGCAATCGAAGTTGCCTTATGGGATATAATCGGTAAGGCTTCAAAAAAACCCATTTATCGTCTTTTAGGAGGAATGAAAAACAAGATTAGAGCTTATGCTTCTATGCCCCGCGGATATAAACCAAAAGCTGCAGTTGGAGCAGTTCAATCCGCTTTAGATTTAGGAGGGTTTACTGGTGTAAAATTAAGGATAGGAGGTAGGGGAGGAAAGCCTGAAAAAATTATTGAAGAAGTGAGAGATGCCTTTCCAGATTTACATCTTATGGTTGATGCTAATTCTACCTATTTAACTGTAACTGATGCATTAGAAATAGCAAAGGTTTGTGCTAAAAATCATTTAACTTGGTTAGAAGAACCTATGCCTTCAGACAATCTAAATGGATTAGCAAGATTAAGAGATAAATCTCCTATTGAAATTGCTGGCGGAGAGAATGATTTTGGTATTTTTAGATTTGAAGATATTCTGACCAAAGGTTGCTATGATATTATTCAGCCAGATGTTACTCGAAGTGGAGGATTCTTACAATGTAAAAAAATTGA
>JAEOSD010000161.1 GCA_016840545.1 Promethearchaeota archaeon | reverse complement strand
GCCAAATAATTTGTAAGATGTAGATGTAGATTTCATTCCTTCTATTAAAGGGGGACTAGCTAATGTCACATTTCCAATACCCATTTGCTCTTGATCAGAAATTAAAATGAGATAGCTTTTGAAAAGCTCAAAAATTTTCAAGTATATCTTAATTTCTTCGAATAACTCCTCTTTTTCTATTAATAATCTCATAAAAAAGATACTCATTAATCGGAATAATTTCGTTTAAAGGCGAAACCAATTTTTTTATAATTTAAGTTTAATTAAGAATTAATTATCATAGTATAAGATATTTTTTTAATTATATTTAAAATCGGAATGCATTTAATGTCGAATGCTAATTTAAACTCAAACTTTAAGGAGAAAAAATCACTTACAAAATGTTATAGATGTGATTGTGAAATTTTTGATTTTTCTCAAAAATATTGTCAAAATTGTAATGCTATTTTAAAACCCAATGAATTAAAATGGAGGAATAGTTTTATTCTTTGTATTTGTTTATTATGTTTAATACCATTTCTTATTGCTTTAATTTCTATATTAACATTCTCATAATGATATTTTAATGTAAAGTATTCTTTTAATCTAAAGATATTACTACATCCGATATTCTTTGCCTTCGAATATCAAAATCATGGTCTAAATGAACTGTTATACAATGTTGGTCTTTACCCATAGGATTTTTATGAATAAAACTAACAGGAACTACAGGCAATTTAGATGTAAGTACTATTTTCTTCGGAATGGGGACCGGAATAACTCCTGCACACCTTTCACAATTGACTAATACAACTTTATTATCTTTTGATTTGAGTTTTTTCATTTTTTCTAATAAATCAGTTGATAAGCCTGGCGAGTTTGCAGTTAATTTATCTTTTTTTTTTGGTGCTTCTGGTACAGGGGGTACATCCAATTCATCCAATTCAAATTTTTCAATGGATTTTGACTTAGGCTTTTTATCGTTTGTAATTTTTATTTTTTCATGTTTTGTAGGATATTTTCTAGATTTTTCATCCTTTTGAATATCTTGCTTCATAAGAATCCCTTGGTTAACAATAACTTTAATAATTGATAAAAGCAAATAAAATGTTATAATAATTTAGCCTTATTTAAATTATTTAAAAATAACGGAAAAACTAAAAATAAGTTAAACACCAAATATTTGCCTTAATTCAGCGTATATTTTTGATAATTCAGAAATTATGTAACTATTATTTTGTTGAAGATAATAATTAATATATCCAGATAAACCATCACTGGCTTTAATCCATTCTAAAAAAGATTCGACTTCGCCTTTTAACTGTGGATCTAAACTGATGGCTTCTGAAGGAGCAATTGATCCAGTACTTTTACCTAATTGAGCATTCTGGGCCATATAGCTTCCTTTGGAACTCATTTCCGCTAAAGCTCTCGAAGTATCCATTGTCGCCCCCATAGGTTCACCATCAGGTTCGAGATACACAATCAATTTATGTTCTTCATCCTTTGCGCCGAGGATGTGTCCTTCACCTTTTATAGAAGTTGCCACCAATCTTTCTGATGTACATTGTAAAATTGAATATTTTACTCCAGAAATCATTATAAATTGGGCAGTCAAGCTACTCCAGCTTGATATTACTTTTGCTACATCTGGACTAATATCCCAATTATCTGTGGAGTAAAGAATGTTATCTCTGCCTTGAATAACAGCTGCTGCTATAATACTAGGATCTTTTTGCATTAAATTGTAAACTGCGGTTGCGGGATCTATTGGCATTTTTAATCATCAAATTTTAAGTAATTAAAATCCTTAAAATAGAATAATTTAATTTTAATTTAATAGTATAAATATAATTATAAAATTTTTATTAAAAATTTACGCTTAATGACTTTTGTTTTCCTTTTTCTTAAGATTAATCTTTCCGAATTTAGGCTTATATTTAGAATTTACTTGTCTGTATTTCTCATTTTTGAAATTCATAAATTCCTCTTCAAATTTTATTCTATTACTAAAAAATAACTTATGTTTTTCATCATTTTTTTTCATTTGTTTTAAATGATCTTGTAGATTTTTAAGATCTTTAAAAGGCTTTCCACATATTGGACAATTTAAAAATAAACTATCTAGAAGGTAGTTAGGTGTTTTGACTATTACTTGAAACTTTTCATTTTGCTTTGATACCTTGGAAGAATGCCGACAATAATGCCTTACCAACTTTCCATAAGGAGGGTATTGAAAAAAAACTTTACTGCCATGAGTACACTCCCAATACAACACATCTACTCCGCACTTCGGACAAGTTGTTTGAAAAGAACGGAGATAGCAATGCTTTCCATGACTTTTATAATAATGTCGCATTATATGAATAGAAAATTCGATTTAATTAAAATTTTTTGGGGCATCTTGAAAACCAAATATTAAAAAATATGATAATTATTAACTGATAAAGCTTTAAAACGCAAACATTTAAATGTATGAGTTTAATTATAGAAATTAAGGAATTGAAATATTGAAGGGTAGGCGTATTTGGATCTTTCAATGCCTCAAAATATTATAAATTTATGTCCAGAATGTGGAAATGCTAATTTAATATCTGATGAGGCGCGGGGCGAGATTGTATGCAATGTATGCGGTCTAGTTTTGAGACAAAAAATTATAGATTCTGGTCCAGAATGGAGAGCTTTTTCATCAGAAGAAGCTAATAAAAAAGTAAGAGTAGGAGCACCTACAACACTCACATTACATGACAAAGGACTTAGTACTATGATTGGTTGGAAAAATAAAGATGCATTTGGAAAGAGTATAAGTCCAAAAATGAAAGCAGAAGTCTATCGTTTAAGGAAATGGCATGTTCGAACACGTACAAATAAATCAATTGATCGTAATTTGGCATATGCCATGAATGAGTTAGATCGTTTTGCTTCGCAATTGAACTTATCAAAGGATATTAAGGAATCAGCGGCTCACATATACAGAAAAATGGCACAAAAGAATTTAATAAGAGGAAGATCTATTGAAGCAATGTTAATTGCCTCAATATACCTATCTTGTAGATTAAATAATATTCCAAAAACCTTAGATGATTTCATAGAGTTTGCTATGGTAGATAAAAAAAAAATTGCTCGATGCTATCGTTTAATATTAAGTGAATTAAAAATCAATATACACGTCTCTTCTCCAATAAACTTCATACCCCGATTCTGCGCTGAATTAAAACTTTCTGGAAGAACCCAAAATCGTGCAGCTGAACTTTTAAAATTAGCAAAAAAATACCATATCACCGCGGGTAAAGCTCCAACGGGTCTTGCAGGAGCTGCATTATATGTTGCAGCAATACAAGAGGGTGAACGCCGTACTCAAAAAGAAATATCATTGGCTGCAGGTGTTACTGAAGCTACCATTCGCAATCGCTATAAAGAATTATTAGGTCATCTAAAATTTGAATTGAATCTTTAATAATTCTTTAAAAATAAGATTTGGATTAGCTAGATTTAAGAAATTAACTAATTTTTATCCTTTTAATAACATCAGGTCTTTTCTTAAAGAGTATGCGAAAACCACAGTGAGAACATTTAATACCAGGAAGCGCATTAAGTTCTTTTTTAGAAACTTCTTTCCCACAACTTTTTCTCGCACATACATATTTCATAATTTCCTAAAATATAGCATAATTAAAATATGTTTCGTAAAAACAAGATTAAACAAGAATCATTTTATGTAATCAAATTAATTAAATATATAAAGATTTCTTCTTATCATCTGCATCAGCGAATTGAAATGTATCTAAGTCTCTTTCTAATTGATCTTTTTTACTTTGCAAATTTTTTGTAATATCGTCAAGATTTTCAAGAGAATATTTCTTTTTAATCGGTAAAGTAAATGATCTTTTAAGCATTTCTAAAAGCGTTATTGATGCTTTTAAATCAGTAATATCTTCATTAATCATGGCGAGGTTATCTGTCTCAGCTAAAAGCACTATACCATCTATATTAAATCTTGCTTTTGCTAAAGTAGGTATTAGGCCATTAGCTCCAATAATCACTCCTTTTTGAATTTTATCACATTTATTTTCAATTAAAAAATCGATTAGTAGCTCTCGATTTGTAGAACTTGCATAGATTTTTGGTATTTTCGTATTTATTTTTCGACGACTTACTGGATAAGCTCCTAAAGCTATAATTAGTTTAATGTTGTATTTATGGATTATTTCTGTAATAAAGTTTGATATATTATATATGCCTTTTGGTGTTAAACTTTGGGCATCTGCAGTAATGAGTATTATATCCCTTAAGTTATTGGGGTCTTTCCAATACAATATTTCTGCTTTTGGAGCAGAAAGAATGCTATCATCAACTATTGCTCCTGCTGGATAATCGTCAAAAATGATATCCATAAAATTTTTTGCATCAAGCTGACCAATTAGTGAATCTAAAGCAAATTTTCCTACATCAGCAATTCCGGGCATTCCCAAAATGCAAATTGGATTTTTAAATTCATCTTTAGAAATATTAATATGAGTTATGATCCTTATTCCATTTTCAGACATTTTTATTTTTAGCCAATTTTTTCATTATAAAAAGAGTTAAAATCTTATCTTTAAAAATAATGTGTTATCCTAATAGACACATGATTTACTATTAAAGTAATATTTTCATAATATCACAAAGATTAATTGATAAGGAAGTTTAGATAGTATAAATGGAATAATATCTTTCTTTTATAGAACAAGTTAACCAAAACTAGTGATTTAAATAAGATATCAATGCTTAAAATGCGGGGCTTGTTGTCATGAAATTACTCAAAATCCAGGTTTAAAAAGGATACCTATTTATCCAGAAGAAGTTGATTATTTAATAGAAGTTGCTGAAAAAAAAGATATCAAATTCAGCGTAATAGAAGATTTAGTATTTCCTGATATAAAAAATAAGCAAATTATTGTCATTACATATAAAATAAATTTAGATAATTCTGAAAAGAGGTGTCCCTTTTATAATCCTGCAAAAGGCTGCGTAATCCATGAAAAAAAACCAATCGCTTGTCAAGCATATCCGTTAGCTCTAAAACGTATAGATGCCTTCAATTTTCAAATATCAATAGATCCATTATGTAATTATGTTATTAATAATTATAAAGAGTTAAACAATATGAATATAAAACAGTTAGAAGAAGTATTTGAAGAGGAATTCCCCAAGGCGCAAAAATTCTACCAAAAAAACAAGAAATTACAGTTAAAAATAAAAAAATTGGAGTATGAAAGAAAGATCATAATTCCACGTGAAATTACTTTGGAAAATTTTAATAATTATTTAAAAAAATGGGATAGGAAGGAAATAATTGCTAAATAATTTAAAAAACTAGGGACAAAATGTGAAGAAAATTGTATCGTTATTATCAACAGGCTTAGATAGCCCTGTAGCAGCATATTTAATGATAAAAAAAAACTTCCATCCAGTATTTCTAACTTTTTTGACTTTTAATAATCAAAATCTAATAATGAAGGAAAAAGTTGTTGAAATAGTTAAAATCTTAGCGAAATATGGAAAAAGCAAGTTTAAAATATACTTTATTCAACAAGACTTAAATTTAAATCTACTAAAACAATTATGTGAAAGAAAATTAACATGCATTCTATGTAAACGGTTAATGATAAGAATCGCAATCCAAATTGCAGAAATAGAAAACACAAATCTAATAGTTACTGGAGATATTTTAGGGGAGCAAGCTAGTCAAACCTTAGACAATATATATGCATACAATAATCTCATTGAAGATTATGTGATTATGAGGCCTCTTATTGGATGGGATAAGTTAGAAGTTATTAATTTGAATAAAAAGCTTGGTTTATATGAAATTAGTTCAAATTTATCGATTTCATGCCATTATAATCCACAATTTCCTGAAACCCATGCAAAATTGCATGAAATCCAAAATAACGAATTTAAAATAAAAATTCATAATCTCGTAAGAAAAGCAATAAACTCTGCGGAATTATTGGAATTTCATATCTAAATCATTTAATAAATTATTAAAATCTTCATCTTTTAATTCAACTTCCTTATGTAGATTTAATGCATTACAAATAATTTGTGCTAGAATGTGTTTACAGAAATTCCGCTTTCTTTTAACAACTACGTTTTTATAAAAATCTTGGCAAGAACAAAATAAATTTGGGTATATTAAGTGTTCACAATTTTCTCCTAATGTTATCCAGATAGTTCGATTAGAGGGCTTGTAAATATATTTAGAGACTCCCTTATTTATTACCTCTAATA
>JAEOSD010000001.1 GCA_016840545.1 Promethearchaeota archaeon | reverse complement strand
TTTTATATTTTTCATATAAAAAAGCGCATGTTTTTTACTCTTTAGAAGGAGTAAGTGTAAAAAGCACTTCGATAGCTAAAAAAGAAAACTATTTCTATTCAATGTTATATAAAGTTGCTGGACGCAAATTCGGAGGATTATTGATAGTTCAAATGAAATTATTTCTAAGGAAAAAAGCTAATCTCGCAAGAATAGCCTATGTATTAGGATTAGTTGGATTTATGGCATGGTTTACATCTTCAACAATGGATAACTATGTAGGACTAATACTTAGTTCCTCGATATTAATAGTGTTAGGAGGATTAGTGTCAAGTATAATGTTAGGTCATCTTATATTCATCAATTCAAAAGACATTATATGGGCTTATAAGAAATCTCCAAGAGGGATTAAGGGATTGGTTTATTCTTATATAATGAATATGCTAGTAATAGGTTTATTTATATCATTATTTATAACTATTCTACACTCACTATTCGCTAAAATTGGACTTCTTGATGCAATTATATTCTTTTCTTTATTTCTAGCAAATATTCCAATTTCTATGCTTCAATCAATAGGTTTACAATGTTTGAATCCCGCTTTTGGAGAAAAAGATTCAAATATGAAATCTAATTCTATGATTTCTATGCTTATAATGCAGCCAGCGATTATGATGCCCATCTTCTTGTTAATATTTTTCAATCCAAAGACAGTAATAATGATGAGGATTGTAATGTTAACCCCCGTTTTTGCTTTCAATATTGTAGTAGGAACAATACTACTATATATTGGGATGAAAAAATTAAATAAAATAGAATAAAATAAAAAAAAGCATGAGGTAGAATAAAGTTGGCATGGGTGATTCCAATTATCTCAGCGGGGGATGATAATAAGAGAAAAGGAGTTAGCATAATGTTAGGTTTATTAGTGTTAGTTGGAATGTTAATTATGATGTTAGCTTTCTTTTATTCTTCAGAGCATTTTCAACTTGGCTCAATTCGAATATTGTTTACAATAATCGTTGCTTTAATTATTTTTGGAGTGTTTACTATTTTTTTGATTATATTGATGAAGAGCAAAAATACGCGTCAAGAAACAATAAAAACATATAGCCATGAACATGAAATACAATCCCAAGATTATGAATATCAAGTAAAACCCCAAAAAGACTCTAAAAGATCACATGAAATGTATTGCCCTTATTGTGGCAGCAATACAAGTTCCGATGCAATTTTTTGTCCAAACTGTGGAAATAGAATAGAATAAGTTTAACAGTTAATTAAAATCAAAATTTTTTCAATTATTAATTAAAAAATAAAAAAAGTTTATGAAAGGAGGAAAAAAGATATACATTATAAGTAATAAAAAGAGGATTTAGTTTATTACATGGTTGAAGATATTGATTTAGAAGCTATACAAAAGAAGATTATAAAAACTGCTCATCAACATGGGCTTTTCGACATGTCAATCGGTTTTATTTATACAGGAATGGCATTTGGTCCCATTTTTCGTGAGGCTTTACCTGAACCTTATAGATATTTTTTATGGCCACTAATTCTTTTGTGTGTAGTTTTTGTAGTAATATTTATCGTTACTATATACGTCATTAGACCTAGAATGGGATTTGTAAAACCTGGACCAAAACTAAAATCTGCTGGAAAAAAAATAATTATTATTATACTAATCCAAGTTATATTCACATTAACAATCTTTCTTTTGCCTTTCATTGGAATAACATCTGGAGTAAAAGTAGAGGGTATTCTTTTTATATTGATTATTGGCTTGGTTTTTATCATACCCCCTTTCACGATTATAGCTTATTTATTAAAATATCCAAGGTGTTATGCAATTGGAGTACTTGTTTGGATGGGTATTATCATTAATGAAACATTAAACCGGTCAATAGATTACAGAATTAAATGGCTTTTCTCGTTTGGAATCATTGGAATTATAATTCTTTCTATGGGAATTATAATTTTTGTTCGATTCCTTAAAAAGTATCCATTACCAAAAAAGGAGGATATTTCAAATGGTAGATATTGATAAAGAGGTATTGGACTTAAAATCAATAGAAAAAAAAGTGTATCGATCTTTTTTTGAAGATGGTTTTTGGGATATTTTTATTGGTATGTTATTGCTTGGTTTCGGTTTGGGTTGGACTCGAATAATTTTTGATATAATGGAACCATTGTACATATTGATAATTTCAATTATCTGGACCACAATAACCTTTTTAATATATTATCTGGGAAAGAAATTTATAACTCTTCCTCGAATTGGAACTGTTAAATTCGGACAAAAAAGAAAAGCTCGGCAAAAAAAATTAAAAATATTCCTCTTAATTAATGTTTTATTTGGTTGTATTGTCTTTATTCTAACATTTTTTGGATTATTAGAATTTCTTGCTTTAGCAGGATCATTAACTCCTTTGCTTATTGGTTTGATTTCATATACCTTTCCATTTACAATTGTTGCCTACTTCTTGGACTTTAATCGGCTTTATATTTATGCTCTTATGGGGGGTTTCACCTTTTTCATATCGGATATTATTTATTCTATTCTAGGAAGTCCATTAGATAGCATAATTGGATTTGGAGTCCCTGGAGGAATTATAGTGGTGGTTGGGTTAATATTTTTCATTAAATTCTTACGTAAGTATCCTAAACCAAAAAAAGATTAAAAAATCCAAAAGGTTGATTTAAGACGAGCAAAGAAAAAAATAATAAAGATAAAATAACTTCGATTTCAGATATTGATAAATTAATTCATGAACCTGCTCGTCTTAGCATTATGGCTTATTTATACGTAGTAGAAAGCGCAGACATGGTATTTTTAAAAAATCAAACAGAGTTAACATGGGGAAATCTATCTTCACATATCAGTAAACTTGAAGAAGCTGGTTATGTAAATGTTGAGAAACGATTTAAAGGTAAGAAACCTCAAACATTGCTCCATTTATCAGAGAAAGGGCGAAATGCTTTTACTGAATATAGAAAAAAATTAACTCAGGTTTTAGGTAAAATATCTCAGAGAAAAATTTAAGAAAACAAATTGATTACACTTAACCTTAATACTTTATAAAAAAAATAATTATATAAATTCTAAAATCTTATAAAATTAATTTATTGCATAATTTAAATTGAAATGAATTATGACTGAGATGGATAAAATAAAAGAACGGTCAGAAAGAATGATAAAATTATTTAATGCATTCAAAAACCAAGAGTTAAAAGCTTTTCCCGTACCTCCCTTTTCAAAATGGTTAAACGGTAGGGTTATTAAAGCTGAATACGGACAAATAGAAATAGAATTTGAAGTAAGACCTGAAATGGCAAACCCAACGGGGTTATTACATGGAGGAATGCAATGTGGATTAATGGATGATACTATAGGAATGACAACAACAACATTAGGATATGAAGGTTTTCCTATTTCGATAGATTTTCATGTTGATTACTTAGGGAAAGTAAAAGTTGGTGAAAAAGTAAAAGTTATTGGTAAGATAATCCGCGAAGGTCGAAATATTATCCATGCCATCGCCGAAATTTATGATTTAAATGGAAATTTAATCTCTACTGGAAATTCTAATCTCTTTAAAACAACGTTTATACCAGATTACGTGAAAAATGCTGATAAAGTAAAAGAAAAATAATTTCTAGCTACTTTTAATTTCATAATCAATTAAATATTTTTAATAATAGAATTTGATTCTAAATTGATTAATAAGAAAACATTTAAGGAAATTGATAAATTAAAAAAGGATAATAAATCTGGTGCTAATGAATTCATAGATAAAGCTCTAAAAATAATTACCTCTCAACTAAATTATATCGAAGATCAAAATGAAGATATAACTCTTCCTTTTTTGGAATTATCAAAAGAAATCATATTTTCAAGACCTAACATGGCACCATTAATTCATACAATTGGTTTTTTAATTCATGACTTGGAAATTATAAGTAAAGAATCACTTCTTTTTAAAATTAGTAAATTGAAAAAAGAAAGAGAAATATCATTTTCCAATTTAGCTTTAAATTTCCTCTCATTTCTTAATAGCTTACAAAAGGACCCATTAAGACTTATGTTGATATCATACAGTTCTACAATTATCGATCTATTAGATAAATATGAAAAAACTAATCTTATTATATATATATTAGAATCTCGTCCACTTTTCGAAGGTTATCGCGTTGCTGAATTATTATCAAAAAAATATGAAACGCATCTCATAATTGATGCTGCAATGGGAAAATTTCTGGATAGAATTGATTTTGTTTTTATTGGTGTTGATAGTGTATTAGAAGATGGTTCTATTATTAATAAGATCGGTACTTATCCTCTAACTGTGCTAGCAAAATCCATAAATGCGCAAGTCTATGCTATATGTGATTCTTTTAAATATAATTTATTAAGCCATTATGGATATGAAGTTAAAATTGAAGAAAAACCTATAAAGGAAGTATATAATAAAAAAATCAAGCAGGAATTGCTTAAAGTACATAACTATTATTTTGATAAAACTCTTCCAGAATATATTGATGGAGTAATTTCAGATTTGGGAATACTAACGATTAAAGAATTTATTGAAAAAGTTAAAAATAAATTCCCCATAGATTGGTTTGAAAAATTTATTAAATTATAAAAGGTGGAAATTGTTTGGGTGAATGGAAAAAGCAGTTTAAATTTGATCCCATACCTCCTCTTATTTTAACAAAAAGTAAGGCATTATTGTATTTTATTCGGTATGATCTTTTAGAAGAGGATGTTGGCTCCATAAAACAGTTATGGGAATTAGATGGAGCCCAAAAAATACTAAAAAAACAACAGAGGGATGGCTCCTGGAAATATCCTGGAGGAAAAAAAGATATATACTCTCAAGAAAACTATGATCAATTAGAAACTTATAGACAACTGGGATTTTTAGTAGAAATATATGGTTTTAAGAATACTCATTCTGCCATAAAAAATGCTGCTAAATTTCTCTTTTCTTTTCAAACTGATGAGGGCGATTTTCGAGGTATTTATAGAAATCAATACTCACCTAATTATACTGCAGGCATTCTTGAACTCTTAATTAAGGCAGGTTATCAGAATGATATTCATATTGAAAAAGGTCTCGAATGGCTTTTATCTGTTCGGCAAGATGATGGGGGTTGGGCCGTTCCAATAAGAACAAATAATGCAAAATGGCAAGAAGTAATGAATTCCAAAGAACCTCTTCAACCAAATAGAGTAAAAATTTTCTCTTACATGATTACTGGAGTGGTTTTAAGAGCATTTGCAATCCATCCTACATATCAAAAGAGCCCTGAAATCAAATTAGCAGGCGAATTATTATTATCTAGATTTTTTGAAAATGATAAGTATCCTGATAGACGTGATAAGAGTTATTGGACAAAATTTACCTTTCCTTTTTGGTTTAATGACCTCCTTTCTTCCTTAGACTCGCTTTATTTTATTGGATTTACAAAAGAACATCCAAATATAGAAAAGGCTATTGAATGGTTCAAATCAAAGCAGGAAGATGATGGTAATTGGAATTTAAAATTATTAAAAGGTGCAAAAGTTAAAGATTATAAACTCTGGATAAGCTATTTAATTTGTAGGACTTTTAAGAGATATTTTTCCTAATTATTCTATTTTTTCAGCCATATATGGCTTTAATAAGCGAATAGCTATAATATAGAAAGGAATTATTGATAATTCGATAAATATCGAAATAAAGAAAGGTGCAAAGGACCCAAACATAACATAAACAAATCCTCCTAAAATAGGCCCTATTATTGCTCCAAGAATACTTATCCATTGTGAGACACCAAAAATCTTTCCTCGATGACTTTTAGATATACGACTTAACACATTTTGTAAGATTAACATTCCTCCCCACGCAAAAGTGGAATCTAAAATTAAAATTAAGCCAAATATCCATCCAGTTGTTGAATTTATAATTAACCACGTAACTAAGGAACCAAGGCTACTAATAACAGTAATTCCTAAGATTGGATTAATTTTATCGGCTAATCTTCCCAATTTTGGTGCTATTAATAATGCTATAACCTGACTTGGAAAGAGGATTAGCATAACTATAGTAGGATCAACAACTTCTAAATCATCATTTAAATAAGGTTGCAGGTAAGGTTGAGCTAACATTTGATTCATATTAGTTGTTAAAAATGCAAACATTAAGACTGTAAATCCCAAAACAAAGATGTAGCTCATTTTTGATTTTAATTTAGTTTCTGAATTAGAGTCATTTATTTGAGGTATACTAAAAGAATCTTCTCTTATTATTCCGAAAGTAGTAATATGATCATCAAATGTTAGTCTTTCATCAACATCACGATTAAAAACTATCCCCGCATATAAATTGGAGGCACCAAATAAAATTAAGGGGCTGTAGACTAAATAAATGTTCCCGGGAATAAAGTAATTTGTTAATCCAAAGATTAAAAAACTAATGATTGTTCCAACTAAATTACCTATACCAATCATTCCTCCTCTTTTTCCAAATGCATAAGAGCGGTTTTTTTTATGTGATTTTTCAGAAATTAAAGTGTCTAAAGGGCTCCAAAATATTCCTACAAAAAATCCCAATATAAATAATCCAACAGCGAAGATATAAAATGAATAGAATATTATAGCGAAATACATTACAAAATAACCAGCTCCTCTGCCAAAACTTCCAATTAATACTAATAACTTCTTTGATACTTTATCTGTTAAATATCCTACAAAAGCAGTGCTAATTAATGCACCAAATAACTGACTTGCATAAGCAAACCCCAATTCTATTGCTGAAAACCCTAAAAATTGCTTAACTATGTGAGGTACTAAAAATGAAAAAAAGAAAAATCCTAGACTATTCCAAAATATGATCTTAATCATGGGATTAAAATCAGGAGTTACCTTTTCTTCACTTGTTTCAGATTTATTTGTCTTCGACATTTAAAACATAAAAAATCTTTCTTATTAACTGATTAAACTTTAATATTTTGAGAAAAGAAATAAGTCAAAAAAATTTAATCAATTTTCTTAAAACAATTTTCTTAATTTCCATATAATTACATAATTTATCGAAGAAATGATTGTAATGACAATTTGAACTATTGGAATTAGGAAATCCAGAGGCGCGTATAAATATACCAGGGGAATAATAATGCTAGCAGATATCCAGCAAATTACAGTTGTAAAGTACGCATCTAAAAACCTTTTCTTACCCTTTTGAATTCTTTCAGATTGATCTATTTTTTCAAGTAAGTTAAAAGAAGCCTTCCCTATTTCTGATAAAAGGTATTTACTTCCTTTTTGGATTATAAGAGAGCTTAAACTTTTTAGGTGATATGATAAAGTTGGACTGTCAATTGTAATAATATTCTTTTTAATGTCGGTGAAGGTCGAAGTTTTCTTCATTCCAATATATCTAATAATATCTCGACGTATTTCATGACTCAGTGATTTAAAAATGGCATCTTCATTGATCTCTGATTTATGAATGCCTGATTTTTCTTGAGAATTCATAATTAATAATATGGATTGATTGAATTTATTATAATTGGAATTAGTTATAGATTTCTGATATTAACATTACTTAAACGAGTTTCTTTCATTTCAGAATTAAAATTTATGGAATAAATGGATAAAGCTTAATTTTTTAAGAATATTCTTCTTAGTGTTTATTTTATAGCAAAAAAAATTAGAAAAAAAATATTAAAGATTCGAAAAAAAATGTTAACTGCTGAACAATTAAAAGAAGTTTTAAAAGAGAATGTTATAAATCTTCGATTTCATGCGAGAGGTGGACAAGGCGGAGTAACAGCTTCAAATTTATGTGTAGAAGCCTTTTATGGCTATGGTGTTTGTCAACCTATGTTTGGGGCTGAGCGTATGGGTTCACCTACGGAAAGTTATGTAAGACTGAGTGCTAATGACGATTTAGTTAGAACAAATGAACAAGTATATGCTCCTCATGTTGTAGCTGTATTAGATCCTTCTCTTTTAGGAGAAATCGATGTAACTGCCGGATTAGCCAAGGGAGGTTGGTTGATTGTTAATACAGTTTTAAATCAAGTAGAAATTCAAGATGTTGTTGGTAGAAAAGATATTAATATTGGTACAATTGATGCAACTAGAATAGCTTTAGATGTGTTGGGTAGAAATATAACCAATACCATTATTTTAGGTGGCATTATCCGTGTTATGCCTATATTTTCAATAGAAGCTTTAGGAGATGCTATAATGAGACGTTTTAAAGGAGAAGTGGCTGCTAAAAATATTGCTGCCATAAAACAAGCGATTGAAGAAACATGTGTTTATGATATTGGTAAGGATCCCGATTTTACCGTTGATACAAAAGTGCCTTGGCAACAAGTATTCCCTGGATTGCCAGGATATAAGGAAGTTGATAAAGCGGGAGTTTGGTACTGTGATGAAGATGTTATAGAAATGGGAAGTGGATTGGTTAATACTGGTTCTTGGGGAGAATATGATATGATCTGGGATGAAGAAAAATGTACGGATTGTGCCCAATGTTGGTACATTTGTCCTGATTTTGCTATTATTAGAGAGAAGGGAGAAGATGGACTTTGGCATATGAAAGGTATTGATCAATTTCATTGTAAATCTTGTCAGAATTGTCTTGAAGTTTGCCCAGTAGAGGCTATTAGTAAAAAATTAAAACAAGGTCCGGCATCATGTGCCGCACCAGAGAATTAAAGGAGGAGTAAAAAATGTCAATAGAACCTATGAAAATATTTTTTAAAGAGATAAAAGAACCAGTAACGACTACGATGATTGGAAATTATGCGGTTGCAGGGGGGGTAACTCAGACAGATCCTGATGTAATTTGTGCATTTCCTATAACGCCACAGACTCAATCTGTTGAGGGGTTATCTGATGTTGTCCACCAAGGAAGATTAAAGGCTGCTTTTGTCAATGTAGAATCTGAATTAGCTGCTATCAGTTTTTCAACGGCTTCTTGTGCGGCAGGTGCAAGATCATTTACCGCAACAGCGAGTCAAGGATATTTACTAATGACTGAAGGATTACCTATGGCAGTAGGATGGCGTTTGCCATTAACTATGATGATTAGCGCAAGAGCCTTTAATAGCCCGAATTTAAGCATTTGGAATGCGTGGGAGTTTACTGAAACAAATTCAGAAATGGGATGGAATTGTATCGTATCTGAAAATGTTCAAGAGACTTATGATGCTGCAATTCTCTCAGTGATGATTTCTGAAGATTCTTTATTCCCAACGATGTTCGTCCATGATGGTTTTATTATTTCACATTCAGTTCAAAAATTAACTCTTATTCCAGATGAAACTGTTTTAAAAATGACTCCAAAAAAGCCAAGAGATACAATTGATCCATCAAATCCAGGCACATGGGGCGGAATCGTTACACCTTCTTATTTTATGGAAGGGAGAAAGAATTTAGATGAAGCTAAAAAACCAGTTTTAAGTCAAATGAGGGAAGTTTTTAAAACATTTAGGAAGGAAACAGGAAGAGATTATAACTTGATCGAAACATATAACCTAGATAATTCTTCAAAAATAGCCTTTTGTACAATGGGTTCAATGTGTGGAAATATTATTAGTTGGATGACAAAAAACAAAGATATTGGGCTTATTAAAGTTCGGGCGTATCGACCATTTCCTTACGAAGAGTTAAGAAAAATTATTGAAGAGCATAATATTGAAAAATTGATCATACTAGAGAAGTCAGATTCATTAAATGCTATGCTTCCACCATTTTCAATGTCTATTGCATCAGCTTTATACCCTCTCGGAACTCTTTTTAGAAGTTTTATTGTGGGTTTAGGTGGAAGAGATGTGACTAGAGATGAATTTGATATTGCTAAAAAGAAAATTGTTTCAGTCACAGATATGAAAGGAGAGCTTTATCAATATTTAGGTGTTAGAGAAACTAAACAAAAAATTTATGGAGTGGATTAAGAGATGTCAAAACCAGAAAGAAACGTGATTAATTTTGAAGATATACTAAGTAGAGAAGAAAAATCTAATGTGTTATTTTTCAATTATGATAATGAAGCTTTTATGAACACTGGAATTCAAGAAAGCGGAGGAACTCCACCATATGCTTCTACCACCACTGGACCTGCGGGAGAAAAAATACCTGGAAAAATTGGAGTGAAACAAGATCTAGTTACTCCATTTGCTTTTTATGGAACAAAAAAACTTTTCCTAGCAACAGTTAATCCTGCTTATCCAGCAGATTTCATGGGAAAAGTTGCAGATGCTTTAAAGTCAAATGGTTCTGCTTTTATTCAAGCATATTCAGATTGTATGAGAGGTTGGAGGCATGAAGCTTCAGCAGCTCTGGAAATATCAAAATTAGCTACGGACTGTGGTTATTGGCCTTTATACACCATAAGAGTAGAGGATGGTATTCCTATATTTACCTATTATCGAGGATTGGATATTGATAAAGAAAAATTTATTGAATATTTGAAATCTATGGGAAGGTTTAGACATCTATTCAAACCTAAGTTTATGGAAAAAGAAATTGATGAAATTATCTATTTAACGGAACAAAGGAATAAAAAAATTAAAGGGCTTATTGAACAATTTGGGGCAGAAAAACCAATAGATTTCTATCGAGTGAATCGTAAAAGCCTAGAACCTCAAAAACATCTTCAGCCAGGTCATGGACTTTGCCCGGGTTGTGGTGCAGGTATGGTCCTTAATCAACTCGCCACCGCAGCTCAAGCTGTTTCGGGATACAATATTATTTATATCAATAATACAAGTTGCTCTGAAGTCTCAACTTCAAAAGACAATGTGACATCTTGGAATGTGCCTTGGGTTCATCATTTATTCGAATCAGGTGCCACTGTCGCTGATGGAATAATTACAGCCAAAAAAATAATGAAAGCAAAGGGTTTATATGATAGAGAAATACCTTGGATCATTCATATTGGAGGAGATGGTTCCACATATGATATTGGATTCCAATTTCTCAAAGCAGCTTTAATAAGAACAAGTAGTTTTGTTGAAATGAATGAATATTTAGCAAACCAAAAATAATTTTTACCTATTTTTTTAATTTAGGAATTCTAAAAAAATCTATTTCTTTCTTTTATTTTAAACATACTTTTATTTTTTTTGTAAATCTACTTTTTTTATGCCAATACAAATAGAAGTTAATTATCCTGTTTACACTATAATTATTAATAATCCTGATGTGAAAAATGCTGTAGATGGTCCTACAGCATTAGAGCTTGCTAATGCATTTAGAAAATTCGAACAAGATAATAAAGCGCTTATTGCTGTTCTGTGGGGTGCAAATGGAGTTTTTTGTGCGGGCGCAAACCTTAAAGCAATTACTGAAGGAAGACCCAATAGAATAAGAAAAGGGGGAGATGGTCCAATGGGACCCACAAGGATGATGCTTTCTAAACCCATAATTGCTGCTGTAGCAGGTTATGCCGTTGCCGGTGGTCTGGAACTTGCCTTATGGTGCGATTTACGGGTGGTCGAAGAAAGTGCTATTTTTGGTGTTTTTTGTCGAAGATTTGGCGTTCCTTTAATTGATGGAGGAACGGTAAGACTCCCAAGATTAATTGGTTTAAGTCGAGCTTTAGATATGATTTTAACTGGTCGTCCAGTAACGGCTCAGGAAGCATTAGATTGGGGTTTAGCAAATAGATTTGTAAAAGATGGAACTGCGAGAGAAGAAGCTGAAAAATTAGCTAGCAAGATTGCATCATTTCCCCAAATTTGTATGCAAAATGATAGGTTATCCACTTATGAACAATTTGGTATGAATTTAAAAGAAGCAATGAAAAAAGAATTTGAATTCGGCCTAAAAACATTAGAAAGTGGTGAGTTTGTTCAAGGGAGTAGGGATTTCACTCAAGGGAAGGGCAAACATGGCAAATTTTAACAATAAAATTATCAAACCTTTTTAAACAAATAGAAACTGGCCGTTTTCTTATAGCCAATACCTTTCATCTTCTTTTCTAAATATTCTATACTAATTTCCATTTCCTTCTTTGGTACAAAATATTTTTCTAAATTTTTCTGACTAAGATATAATTTCCTATTAGACCGATATATTACCGCATATAAACTGAACTCTTTATCTAGATCTGCCATACTTGCATCACCATGGGAATTGTTGACCAACAACAACCCTTCTTTTTTTAAATATTTTTTACAATATTTCGATACAAAACCAGCATAGAGAGAAATTAGCAAATCAAAATCTTTGTCCAATTCTTCAAAATTTTTCGTATAATCTCTGAAATAAAACTTTAAGATCGGTTCTCCATCATATTTTTTATCTCTAAGTATTAGGTTCATTAAATTG
This sequence comes from Promethearchaeota archaeon, assembly GCA_016840545.1. GTDB lineage: Archaea > Asgardarchaeota > Lokiarchaeia > Sigyniarchaeales > SOKP01 > SOKP01. The sequence goes on along the minus strand of JAEOSD010000001.1, from coordinate 42,479 downwards.
CGTTGAGCAAAGAATTTCTCTGTTTTCTTAAAATTATCGATGTACACAGTTTTGTGAAAAAAAAAAGAGGGTGTAATGTCAATATAGCTCCCTGGATATAAGGCACTTTCAATATCAAAATTTTTTCCCAGAAGTTCAAATAACTCACTTCTATCCCCTACTTTTTGCATGTATTCCTTATATAACTCAGCAGGATTCATAGTTTTATTTGTAGTTTATATTCAGTGATGTGAATGTTTGAAAGAGTAAGGTGACATATTTTGATTCGATTTTGATTATAACTTATATAATGAAAATAAAATCATATAAGATATATATGATTGAAGTTTATAAAACTTTGACTATTCTATGAAGATATAAACATTTATCTATTATTTAAAATTAAAATGAAAGATTTAAGAATTTTCTTATTAATTTGAAAAATTTAATTAAAGTTAAAAAAAATGTTTAAATCTTATTTTTGATACAACTTCCGCCTAAATTCAATCAGTACTAAAAAGCTTATTAGTATTATACTCCAGAGCCAAAATAGATGATATCCTGGGATTTCTCTATCCGGATTTGTATAAGGTGAGCCTGAGATGATTGTAAAATTAGCTCGAACTTCATATGACCAAATAAGGCTAAGTTGATAGATATTATTATCATTAAATTGAGTAGCATAACCTCGCATTCCTAATTCTGGAATATAAGACATTGATACATTATATGATGTATCTAACGACTCAACATGTAGCTTATCCCCATATAAAGCCATATCATCAACTAAATAAAATTTAGTAAATCGTTCAATTTGAAAAGTAACATCGTTAATCGGTGTTGTTATATAAAGAGGTATATAAGTATTATCTATCATAATTTTTGTAAATTTACTATGGTAAATATGTTCAAAATAGAATCCAGCACTACTGTTTTTAATATTTAGATTATCTCCAATTATATTACGCCCAGTAATATACATACCTAGTTTTTGATTTTCAACTACGACATTACTTAAATAAATCGTTTGTTGTTCAATGCTAAGAGAATATAATTGAATTCCAATACTAGAAGGATCAGTAATATGAATATTTGAAAGCGTAAGGTTATTACAGCTTACAAAAATTAATTGTCCATACTGAGAGGCATTAACTTGGGTAAAAGCCATATTATCTATTCCCCAGAATAAACCTATCGGTTTTCCATTGACCGATTTCTTGGCTTGAGTTAATAAGACGAAATCCGAGGGAATTATAGTTCATAAGCATGAATGTTGGAAATAGTAGAAAACAAAAAATAAAAAACTTTACTTTCCTATTTTTTTCTGAAATATTTAAACACCAAGAGTCTTTTCATTTGATTTCGTTTATAAGTATATAAATGATTCAATTTTATTAATCTTTACCTATCTTTCGAATATATTAGCATAATTTCAAGGGAATTGATCTATAATTTAAAGTTAAAATAGGATCTAATCCTATAGAAACATATGATATTATTTGAAGAAATAAGCCTAAAAACTCCAAAAAGGGAAGTATTGATAAACATAACAAGTGAAGTGAGCAAAATAGTACGTGATTCTGGTGCAAAGGAAGGCGTTTGTCGAATCTTTATACCTCATACGACGGCAGGAATTACCATTAATGAAAATGCAGATCCTGCAGTAATGAAAGATATTATAAATTATTTAGGGAGTTTGATTCCACAAAGTGCAAGATTCTCCCATATGGAAGGAAATTCAGATGCTCACATAAAATCGAGTTTAACAGGACCTTCTCTGGACGTAATAATACATAATGGAAGGTTAGTTTTAGGAACTTGGCAAGGATTAATGTTTGCTGAATATGATGGTCCAAGAAATAGAAAAGTGCTTGTACAAATTCAAGGAGATTAAAACTCACAAGATAAATATTATTTTTTTACTAGCTTTAAAATTATGATAAACATGGTTATAATCGAATACTAATAACATTGAAACATAAAAAAATGTGAAATTCACCTAATAAACAAGTCACAATCGGTTTAAGAGTTCTTAAAAAAGGATTATTATTAATCTTTATATTATTAAAGAGCAAAAGATAGTACATATGAATTATAATATAAAAATTGGTTCTTATGAGTTTAGAATTTTATTGGTTAGGAATGTTGATGGCAATATTATCTGGTATTTCAAATAATTATGGAACCGTCTTACAAAAGAAAGTTGTTAATAAATTCAAAGATGATTCGAAATTTATGAGAACAATTGTTAAGAAGCCGTTATGGTTAATAGGATTAATATTACAAAACGTTATTGGCGGTCTCCTTTATTTTATGGCTCAATTTTATATAGGCCCAACTTTAATTCCAGGCCTTATGGGTGCTGGATTAATAGTATTGGCAATAGGATCCATCAAAATCATAGGAGAGCAATTAGAATCTCCAGAAATTGTAGGAATTCTTCTAATGGTTATTGCAATCGCATTTATTGGATTGAGTAATATGGCAATAGATGTAGAAGCACAGAATTTTTTAGAATGGGGGCTGATATTAAGAATAATGATTTTTACGATAGTTTTGTTTATTTTAGCAGGAATTTTCCATTTATTACAAATTAAAGGGATTAATAAAGGAATATCGTTGGCAATCTTCTCTGGATTTATGTTTGCATTATCAAACTTTTGGATAAGCCCTCTAATGGGAGTGCTTTCTCATGTATTTGGAGGTACAGCACTTTTAACTGAAATTCTAATTTTTATATTTTCATTAATAGTTTTGGCATTTACTACTATATTTGGTATAATAACAATTCAAAAATCATTCAGAGTAGGTCAGGCAAGTAATTTAATTCCAATTCAGCAAATCCCAATTCAAATCGCACCACCCTTTTATTTCCTTGTTGTTTATTTTCTTCCCATTCCTGGTGGATTTTCTCTATTATTTCTAATTATAGGTATTAGCCTAGTTATCATAAGTTCGTTTTTACTTGGAAAGAGACAGACTCAAATAGAAAGTATAAAGTAAGTATCAGGTTGTCTAGTAAATTATATAATATTCTAAGATTTAAAGAGATGGGATAATAATGGTGAAAGTAATATTCTTTCAACCTCACCCAGATGATTTAGAATTAAAATGCGGGCATTTGATTCATTATCTTGCGACTAAGAGTCAAAAAAAAAATATCATTAAAATAGCTTCAATTACTAAAGGAGAATTCGGACTTCCAGGATTTAAATATGATAAGTTTAAGGGTGATTTTTTAGCAAAAATAAGAACAAAAGAACTATATGCTGCTTTATCTACCCATGGAATTAATCCCAAAGATATTCACTTTTTTGGTTACATAGATGGATTTGTAGAATTTAACAGGGAAATTATAATGAAAATTGTGGATTATTTAAAGGAAGAAAGACCAGATATTATTTTTGCCCCTGAAGCAATCTATACATGGTATTATCATATGGATCATATCAATCCCAGTAAAGCAATTTTTTATATAATTTATAAGAAACTAATTGATTTTACCCCTAAATTATATTTCTATGGATCTTTAAATCCGAATTACTTCTTTGGATTTAGAAGAAAAGATTTTGTATTAATTAGAACTTTACTTTCTTGTCATAAGACTCAATATTGGTTAATTAATAGATTAATGAGAATTTATAAATTTTCAACAAGGTTAAATGGATTAAAACTAAGGGAATGGAAATATGCTGAAAAATATCGAATGGTTTATTTTAAGGAAAGAAATTTAAAGAAAAACAAACCGTCATTTATAATAAAGATTTTAAGCCATTGGTTTTCTTGTTGGCCATGGTTTAAAGCCCAGTATCCAGAATATATATTGAAAGAACTGAAAAAGAAAAAAACAATTAAAAAAAAGAGTCATATTTGAAAGATTAAATATTTTTATAATTTTATTAACTTTATAACTAAATCTGAATTAGAAAAATACAAAAGTAAATTAAAATAATGTAAAAGGTGTATTTAATGGCAACAATTGAGGAAGTTAAAGAGGCTCTGAATAAATGGGCTAAAGCATTGGATGATCCAGAGATTGCAGAAGAATTTGAAGGTTTCAATAAGACAATGCAATTTGTATTTGCTGATATTGATTTCAAATTAAAAATGATTTTTAAGAATAAAACAGCTAAAATAGAAGAAGGATTCGATGAAAATGCTGAAATGGGTTTAGAAACTACATCTGACATTTTTGTGGGCATTGCTACTGGAGAAATTGATCCTATGGAAGCATTCATGGAAGGGGAACTTAAAACTAAAGGGGATATGAATGCATTGCAAAGATTAGAAATCTTTATGGACATTGATTAGCTTTAAAATAAATTATTTAGAGAAAGAATATGATAAAAAATGGAACCAATTGGTTTTAGTAAACAAAAGGCACAGGATATTTTAGAAAAGCACGATATTGATGTTTTAGTTGTGTCCAGTCCTATTAATGTATTTTATACTACAGGTTTGCCTACATTACACGTGGCACCTAATCCTATTCTATATGTGTTATCTAATCAGTTCCCTAGCCTCTCTTTGGTAAAAAGGAATGGTGAAGAAAGTTTAATTACTTGGATTACATACAATAGCGTAGATAAATTTTCATGGGTTAAAGATGTTAGTGGAATTGGCTCTCCTAAGGCAGCAATGGTAGAAGTTTCGGATAGAATTGAAAAATGGGGTTTATCAGAAAAAAAAATTGCATATGAATCTTTAATGCCCTCCTATCAATCTGAATTCTTAAGGAAAAAATTTCCTAATGCAAATTTTATTAATGGAGATCAAGCATTATTAGACATGCGATTGATTAAATCAGAAGAAGAAGTAAGACGTATAAAGAAATCTACAGAAATTTCCGAAAAGGCAATAAAAGCAATGATAGACGTAGCTCGAGAAGGGTTAACTGATAATGAGTTATTGCAAATAGCCCGAAGAACAATAGTTGATGAGGGAGCAGAAGGATGGGATCACCTTACTATGAATCTTGGGCCTTCTGATCCCGAGGCTCCAGGAATTGGGATTTCCATGAAATCAGGAGATCTTAATAGATTTGATATCGGAACAATTTGGAAAGGATATGTTTCTGATGTTAGTAGGGAAATGGTAATTGGACAAATACCTGAAGGTGCTGAGGAAACCATGGACCGAATGATTAAAGTTCAAGAATTTTGTGCCAATAATATTCAACCAGGAGTGAATATGAAAGAAGTATATACTAATGCGAATAATTTTCATAGATCCTTAACTAAACGAGGGAGATGCTTTATCACTGGGCATAGTATTGGGTTAGAAGTTGAGGAAATCCATTTATTCAGTCCAATGAAAAAACTTGAGAGGTTATTTGAAATGAATATGGTATTTGATATTGAAGTTTGGCAGAATTTCAAGAATCAAGGGTTGATAGGTATAGAAGATTGCTATAGGATTACTAAATCTGGTTGTGAAAGACTTTCCAGTTTAGATAAAAACATTTTCGTAAAATAGAGAAAATAATTCTTTTTCCGGATATTTATTAATAATGAAAAAATAATATCTAAAAGGTATAGCATTATGGATTTTGTAAAATTTGGCATAATTGGAACTGGTGCTGTATGGGGCTATCACCGGCTTGGTGCTAAGAATAATCCAAAAATAAAGTTTATTTCAGCATATGACACCAATGAGAGAAACTTAAATAGAGCAGCAAAATTTTCTAAGCTGAAAACTTATTCAAAATTAGATGATTTTTTTAAAAGTGATATTGATGCTGTTCTCGTCATGGTACCTCATTATCTTCATAAAGATATCGTTGTTGCGGCAGCTGAAGCTGGAAAGCATGTTATTTGTGAAAAACCAATGGCAACCACACTTGAAGAGTGTGATGATATGATTACGGCGACTAAGAAAGCAGGAATTAAATTCATGATTGCAGAAAATCACCGCTTTCTTCCAGCTCATCAATATATAAAAGACATTATAGATCGTGGTCTTATCGGAGATGTTTTTTTCGGACGGTCTTATGAGGGAGCATTTGTTACCGCTGATCAATTTCTTGATCCCAATAAATGGAATTTTACCTATGATAAAGGTGGAGGCGGGGTTGTTGCAGATCAGGGAGTTCATAAATTTACTTTTTTGAATTGGCTTTTGGGTGAGGTTTATTCTGCACAATCTTGGCTAGGAAAAGCTATAAATTCACCCCCTAATAAAGGAGAGGATACAGCAATTGTACTTTTACGATACAGAAGTGGGGCAATGATTACAGTTGATATTTCATCTTTAACAATCCATCCTTTAACCAATAGAACAGAGTTACACGGTACCAAAGGTACAATTCTTGAAGATCATTCTTGGGAAAAACCAGTTCAGATTTTTTCTTCACATTTAGATGCGGAGGTCAAAGGAGAATTCTATAGTCCTACAATTGAACATGGACCATTTCCTAAATATTACAAAATATCTATGGGCTATGAAGATGCTTATTTTGCTGAATGTATATTAGAAGATAAAACTCCTGAGTTCACTCCTGAGCAAGCCAAACAAGGAGTTGCTATAGTACTTCTTTCTTATCTTTCGGCTAAAAAAGGAGATTTTGCTACAATGGATGATTTAATGAAAATTTACAATACAATAGGTACAAGGAGTATTTTAGAAGGATTAGATAAAGTAGTGAAAAAAAATTATGAGCATATCAAATGGGAACTATGATTTAGCTCATTATTATAATTTTTAATATTCTTTAAATTCTCATTATCTTTAATATATGAACTCCATCTTCTTTTATTTGTATCGAAATTAATTGTTCTTCTGCTCTTTTTTCAATTTCTCCTTCAGATACTTTTATTTCATAGCCTCTTGGATATTGTATTTTTGGAATGTATAAAATCGTAGGAGCTCTGATTGAAGAATCACCATCGAATTCAAAATAGAAATTGCCTTCCTTAATATCAAATTCCATTTTTATTGGGGTACCTCCACATCGAACAACTCTCGGGCGACAAAATCCCTTAATTGCTCTACCACCGCTATTTATGTCTTCGGTATTAAGTTGTTGGCTTCTACTGAAAATTGAAAGATCTTCTAAATTCCACTGGTCTCCCCAATCATTTGTATTATCTGCAGTATAATTCCATTGGGTTGAGTGTAATAGACTTGCATCCAAGGCATTATAGTACATTGTTAACAGTTTGATATGCTTTTTCCAAGCTATATCTGGGTCTGTTTTAAATTTTTGATAAGCTTCTTTATTATTGAGATCAAATGGTAGGCCAAATTCCCCTATTAAAGTTGGAATTCCGCGATGGATTGATTTTGCAATATTTTTAATATTACTAAGTTGCCGAATAAACATCTCTTGAACATTTCCTTTTCCCATAACTATTTTTTCCTCTGAAAGATCATAATTTGCTTTTATCATAGGGCGTTTTGTACCCAGTGTGGCTCCATCATACCAATGCCCTGCATGTACCACATTTTCTGGTACTTTAAAAGTTAATTTTTCTCCTTTTAGCATTCTTATTGGATGACTTTCAAAAAATATTATAGAATCAGATATAATTTCTCTAATATTTTTAGTATACTTTTCTATAAATGGTGATAAATAATCTCGATAAAAGTCGACCTTTTTATGATCTTTAACCACAAAATAGTCATTATTTAAAATTTGTGGTTCTCCATTTCCATCTAATTCCCATATACCTTCTTTTCTCCAAATATCTTCAGCACCCTCGAGCCAACATGAAACTTTTCCTTTATTTAATTCATCTCTTCTTGTTTCTTTAATACCAAATCGTTTAATCTCCTTAAATCCAATTGTTCTCGGATAACCTGAGCCAGTTAGCATTGCATCAAAAGGTGTAAAATTATAACCTAACTCTTCACTTAAATTCTCAGCTCCAACACCATCAACCCTTTTTTCAATCCAGCCCTGTTCTGGTTCATTTAGGGTATCAAATCCAAGCACATAAGGATTACCTTTAACTCTTAATGCTACTTGTTTAATCGCATTAATGTAATGTTGTTGTAAATAATCTTGAGCATTTATTCCATCAATAATACATGACGGGGCAAAATCTTTTCCTCCAAAAAACAAAGTCCACATAGTTCCATTCGCAAATCTCATAGCATTACTGGACCAGTGCATTGGAGGATATGTATTAGGATTATTAGAATCATATCTATACTGCATTACAAACGCAGCCTCAGAGGCGTCAAATTTTGTAAAATCTAGCCCAATTTTTTCAAAAATCCAGCCTGGGGCACCATCTCCACCAGACATGCGGCTCCAAACATCTTGATGGGGATCAATAAAAGTGTAAAAATCAAATTCAGTAGCAATATTTAAAACTTCTTCTATGTAATCAAGGTACTTTTTATCATACTCTTTTGGACCTTTATGTTCAATTGCCTCCCATGTAATTAAAAATCGTAAGCAATTGAATCCCCAATGTTTCAATCTTTTAAAATGTTCATTAGCTTCTTCTATTGGAAACGGACGACTAACAAATGAAACATTCCGATGATCAGTTAAATTAGTTTTAATGTGAGTTGCTCCATTTGGTGTAAATGGAACTTTTGAGCTCCCACCCAAATTTACTCCTCTTAAAAGCACAGATCGTCCTTTTTCATCAATAAACCATTCCTTTTTAATTCTAAGCGACATAAGGTATTGATAATAAAAATTTCATTAAATCTATTTTTTATGAAAATAATATCTATCAAAAATAAAATAAACTTTTTCTGTTTGTTCATCCATAAAAAATTGAACTTTTAATTTTCTATTTGGATAAGCAATAGGTACATAAAATTTTAATTCATCAATATCTTCAGGAACAAGTGGTAATTTCATGGGTATAAAGAAGTCCAAAGATTCTTTAATTTCAGCATAGAGAATGTCATTTTCGAATGAAATGTTTATGTTCTCAAGGTTTTTATAAGTTGAGTACTTCCCTGTTAATGACTTCAATTTTTTATATATCTCTAGAGCTGGAGTTGTTTTATTGATTTCTATTCCTAATAGAAATCCAAGAAATAAATGAGCTAAAGAGCTTAATACAATTGATGCATTACAATTCGCGCCAATTATAACTCCCATTTTTTTTTCTGGAATTAGTGCTAAAAATGAAGTAGAAGATCCTACATCTCCTCCATGATGAATTAATCTATGTCCGAAAAAGTCCTTTTCTATCATCCAACCAAAACCATACCATGCATCTTTACCACCAAGAGTTTCTTCTGGGATTTTTATATAAGGAGTCCACATTTGCTCTAATAGTGATTGTTGAATAATCTTCGAATTATTAAACACACCCCCATTAATCAATGTAATTATATAATTTTGCATTTCTCTTGCTGAGCTTACTAATCCTCCAGGAGCATAAACAATTTTATCAAATGGATGAGAAGTTTCTTTATATAGTTCTTTTTTTTCAGAAGGAATATAACCTGTTAACACATCATTATCTTTTTCAAAATCCTCCTTTAAATAAAAAGATCTATCCATGTTTAGAGGTTCAAGTATTTTTTTTTTAATATATGCTTCAAATTTCATGTTCGTTAATTTTTCAATAATAAGACCAACACAAGTAAACATATCATTATTATAGAAGAAATTTTTATCAGGTACATTAAAAATTTCTGTAATTGCATTATTTATATGGAGAAAAAAATCATTCCAGCTACTCATAGGAATAGAGACATTAAAATTTCCAAGTTGGCGTACTAGTGCCACCACATTAGCGCTTAATTCGGGAATACCTGAGGAATGTGATAATAAATGACAAACTTTTATTGGATTTTTATTATATCCTAATTTAAAATTAAGATATTTATTCACAGGATCTTGAAGGTTAATTTTCCCTTCTTGTACAAGTTGTAATAAAGCCAGAGCTGTAAATGATTTCGATATAGAACCAATTCCAAATAAAGTGTTTTCTGTAAATGGAAGATTCTTTTCTATGTTTCTTGCTCCAAATCCTTTAGCATATATGGGTTTTCCCTGCTCAACAATTCCAATAGAAAGTCCGGGAATTTTAAATTCTCCCATTAGATCTACTACTTTTTGTTCAATTTCTTCAAATTTTTCCATTATCATTTTAACCTTTTTTTCTTAAAAACAATTGGATTATGTTAAATAACATTTTCTTTTATACTTTATTTTCCAATGATATAATAAATCTTTTTATCTGATTGAACTAAATATTAATTACAATTAAATTCATTTAATAATGCTCAATAAAGAATTATTAGAGTTTTTGGAGAAATTTTTTTCTAACAGTAATTTAAATAAACTCCATGAAACATATGGAGGTGGAAGAATTTTTTTATCTCCAATAATAGGAGTTGCCAGTGGAAATGATCCAATTTTCGAAAAATTTAAAGAGGTAGTTGGTCCTGAACATTTAACTCCGATTGAAATGTGGTTAGCTTGTGGACAAGATAGTATATCACCATCAAATTTGCGAATAGTTTCTATAGTTTTTCCATTTAGTGATGAAATTCGAAAAGGAAGTAGAAATGCTATACAACTATCACGAATAAAATTACCTGCTGAAATTTATTCGCTTGGTCGAAATTATGCGAATGCTTTTAAAGCTGAAACATTAAGACAAACAATTAAATTTCTTATAAAAATGGGATATAAAGTGGTTGCTGGAATGTTAAGTGAATCATTTAGTATAATTGCAAAAGGGGGCTTTCATTCAACATGGTCTGAGCGACATATAGCGTTTGCCGCTGGATTGGGAACCTTTAGTTTACATGAAGCATTGATAACCGATCTTGGCTGCAATATCCGACTTGCTTCAATTATAACAAATGCTCCTTTTAAGGTAAGTAGTAGAAAGACGGATGATCCATATAAAAATTGTCTATTTTATGCTAAAGGAATTTGTAGAGAGTGTGAAAATAGATGTCCAGGTCAAGCTATAAATAAGGATGGACATGATAAGATAAAGTGTTATGAATATGGTCAAAAAATAGCAAGAAAAATGATTCAAAGAATTGGACCAATCTTAAAACCTCACAAAAGAAGAGTAAATGGAAAATTACGACCTGAAGTTTATCCTGTTGGTTGTGCTTTTTGCCAGTTTGATGTTCCTTGTATGGATAAAAATCCAATGGCTAATGAATACCAGTAGTAATTTTCTTAAACTATTTTAAATAGTGTTTTATTATCAGTTAAAAAATTCGGTGTATTAAAATAAAAGGGTTAAAGTTTAAGATTTTTGATGCTCATATACATACTTTTGGGACATTTTTAGATAAGAACGAGGATTTAATTAGTTATATGGATAAATATCATGTTGAAAAAGCTGTTTTGACAACAATAAACAGAGCAGTAAGTTCTAAAATCTATTCTAATGAAAATAAAGAGGCGAGTAGAACGAATAATGAAGATAATAAATTGTCAAAAGCATTTGAACGTATGAAAAATACTATGTCAAAAGATCAATTAGATCATCAAGATGTTATAGATATTGCAAAAAAAGCCCCGAAAAGATTCTATAAATTCTTCTGGTTTAATCCTAATATGCCTCCCGAAGAGGAAGATAAGAGTTATAAAATTTTAGAAACTCATTTTAAAAAAGGCTTCTGTGGAGTAAAAATTCACTCCGGCATTCATCTAATAAAAATTCCTAGGGACATATTAAAATTAGTGGATTTTATGCAGAATTATAATCAAAACTTTCCCCTATTTATCCATTTCACTCCAAAGTTCGCCATTTTTAACGGAATTAGTAGTAATGATATAGCAAAACTTGCATCAAAATATCCAAATCTTAAAATCATTGTCGGACATGCAGCTTTAGCAATGGAATTAGCTGTTGATTTATCATTAAGCTTGAAAAAATATAAAAATATTTTATTTGAGACTTCTTGTTCAATCCCATATGGGATTCTAAATCTAATTAGAAATGTTGGGAGTAAAAGAATTCTTTTTGGCTCTGATGCTCCTGTAACGAATCCATTACAACTTGAGATTTCTAAAATTTTATGCTTACCAATCAATGATGAAGAAAAACAAGATATTTTTTATAATAATGCTTTTTCATTATTTGGACACTAAGATTTTTTAAATCTAGATTATCATGATCCTCCTTGAATTTTTTTAAAATTAACCGTTTCTTACTCTAATTTTTCTTATAAGTTATTATATTATTAAGTTTAGAAATTCAAAAAATTTACAAATTAAAATTTTTTGTAAACTAGTTAATTATTTTCATTTTAATAATAAATTAATTAAATAAGATCACGTAAATTTTATTATAATCAAGTTAAAAATTTTAATTAAAGATACAGTAGATTAATTAATGGATAATAAAAATTACACGGAAGATGATAACTGGGATTTAATAGAAGTCTCAAAGGTTAACGACAAAATTATTAAAAAGCTTTTAAATTATCTTAAGTATGATATTTCGGAAAATTTTTTCATTTCCTTTGAAAGTCTACTAAAATTAGGAAATAAAATCCCTGAATATACAATTGAAAGTATCATAAAAGAATTGGACCAAACCCATAATTTTAAAAAGGAATTATTTCAATTCATATTAAATTTTACAAAAAATGGAATTATTGAGTATCATCTATTACCTCAATTGTATAATCCGGATTTTATTATACGTGCTCGTGCCGTTATGAAAATTAAAGAAAATGATGATATTAAATATATTAAGTTTTTATTACCCCTATTGGAAGATCCAGATGATTCAGTTCGTTGGAGTATAATAAGGTATCTCGCCAATTTTAGAGATAATCCTATTATTTTGAATGAATTAAAAAATCATTTAGATAAAGAGCTAAATCCAATTATTTATAAAAACTTAAGGGAAATTTTTTTGGGAGAATAATCTTTCTTCTAATTTATTCAACTGGAAAGGTTTATTTTTTAGTAGTTAAGACTATCGCTAACTTATTATGAAAAGTAAAGAATTAAAAAAGACAATTTTAATTATAATAATAAGCTAATATCAAAGAACTATCAATAGATATATTAAGCACTATTTCAGCGACAGAGCAGAAATGAAGAATAAAGCACTAAAATCAAAAAATTAATTTGGTTGAGGATATAAATCATTTTTAAAAAGGTGTTATAATATTCCAACATATGATTATACATTTAAAATTCTTTTATTGGGAGACGCATCTGTAGGGAAAACTTCTTTTACTAAAAGATATTGTTATAATATTTTCAACCCCTCAGAGCGATTAACAATTGGAGTTGATTTTCATGTTAAAACTATAGAACTCCATGGAAAAAAAATTAAATTGCAGATATGGGATGTCGGTGGAGAGGAAAGATTTAGATTTTTACTTCCCACATACTGTTTAGGAGCAAATGCTGCTTTTCTTCTCTATGATATCACTCGCCCTCCGACTTTAGACAATATACCCGAGTGGGTAAGTATAGTTAGACAAAAAGCTGGCGGAATTCCTATAGTACTTGTTGGATCAAAAATAGATTTAAATACTCAACGTAACATAACAAGAGATTTTGGTATTCAAATATCTGAAAGAAATAATTTCTCTGGATTTGGAGAAATCTCAAATAAAACCGGACAAAATGTCAATAAAACATTTGAAGTACTTACAGAATTGACGTTAGAAAAGATGGAAAATAGGTGATCTTATGGAAGACAGCGAACTTTTACCTCTCAGTTCTTTATTTGATGCGATTGGTGTTATCGAAAAAGGCATCGAGAAAATATATCATTATTTATTAAAAAATGTTAGAATCGATAATTTAAAAGATGTATCTTCTCAATTTGGTCTCACCTTAAAAAGAGGTTATAAAATTTGCTCAGTATTAAATGATTTAGAGCTTGTCCAAATATATGATCGCCCAATGAAAATTCACTTGGCTACACCTGTAATTCCAATATGGCAAAAAATTATTAATAATCGAATAGAAGAATTATCGCAAGAATTTCAAGAAAAAAAGGAAAAAGCGGAATTTGCATTAGATGATTTTTTAAAATCGTATCAACTTACCGATCAAATTAGCCAAGAATTTGTAGAATTCATAAAATATGATTTGAATAACCTTTATGAAACTTATTATGCCTTTACAGCTAGAAATGAATGTAGAATTGCAATTGGTATAAGATATGACAATGAATTAATGACTATTGTAAAACAACAAGGACCGACTCACGTGCCTGAAGATTTAAAGGATACGATGAAGAATGGAATGATCAAAATTAAAGATAATGTAAAAAATTTAGACATTAAAGTCATTTTTAATGCAGAATTAGTCAAAGATCTATTAATAAGCGAAGATTTCAAATTTTTAACTAACCATCTTAATCAATATAATTTAGAATTTAAAAGTATTGATGTTCACGTTACTAATGATGATTTTAGTAACTTTTGTCTTACTGATGATGAATTAGTTCAACCTAGTTTTGATCCAACAAATAAACTAATTGGGGCATATATCTCAAGGAATAGTAGTATTTACAAGATTTTTCATGAAAAATTTAACGAATTGTATGAAAAAGGGGTAGCAGTTAATAACTTCATAAATGAAAATAAGGATTTAGGTATTGAACCAATTAATGAAAAGCAATACTTTGTTTTGTGTCTTTTATAAAAAATTGGTTAATTAAAATAAAAAAAAGAATATAAAAATCTAATTTAAATTAACAGTTTGGTTCTTGATTTTTCTTTCTCAACATTGCTTCTCTAAATTTTTCAAGTTGTTTTCTAGGGGTCACTGTAGGGCGTTCATACCGTTTTAGCTTTTTCTTTATTCCAAATAGATATTTCGCTATATCTTTTAGTTTTTCTGTGTCATAACGCATCATCATTGTTATTGTTTCCATTTGTGGTGATCCTCCTCCGTGTAAGCCCGCTACCTGCATTACCCCTGCGAGATCTGATACAACCATTCCTTCAATTCCTTTAAAACACCTCAATATATTCTCTGGCTTGACACGAGGATTTCGTTGCAAGTATTTCATAGCAAGCTCACCAACTTCTTCGCTATAAAAAGTTTCCTCGAAAGGTAATGTTGCAATTAATCCACCAGAAAGATCCGCTAGTATTTTATACTCCTCATAAATCATTTCCCCCGCAAGTCTTCTTCCAGCATTTGTAAGAATCTCATCTGGCACTTGGGTACCTGAGGGTGCTTTTTCAGAATGCTTTGCGCTTGATTCTCCAGCAGCAAACACGAGTTCAGCTGTACCTATAATATGAGATATTTTATCTCTCGCGTGAGAAGTCTTTTCAATGCCATTATATTCCGCCACTAATGCAGCAGCACTTGCAATTACCTCAGATACTGCTGGTTTGCAACCAGTATAGCTATGGCGATGATAATGCGCAAACATGAGGGCTAAGAAACCCGCATAAGGAGTTTGCCTTGGATCACCATGACCATTCAAGAAAACGCGATCATTTGGAACAAATACATCATCAAAAATGATAAAAGTTTCACAATCTCCAATCTCTAGACCAGGAGCTTCAGCATATTTACTTTTTCTGAAATTTGCAGGGCGAGTAAGTAATTTTACACCATCCCAATCTGTTGGTAAGGCGAAAGCTACAGCATAATCTTTATCTTCGGGCCCCATATATCTGCATGGAACAATTATCATCTCATCGGCATAAGCTGTATTTGTAATATTAACCTTGCATCCTCTAACCACGATACCATGCTCTCTTGTTTCGATTACTCTCAAGTACTGATCAGGATCCTCTTGTTCATGTGGCCTTTTTAATCGATCTCCTTTAGCATCAGTTTGGGCACAACTAGCTACAAGATCATTTTCTTGAAAATATTCCATGTATTTATTAAATCTTATGTAGTGATCTGTTCCAAGTGCTTGGTCCATTTCATAAGTAATTACTGAAAGTGCATTGAGTGAATCAATTCCCATGCATCTTTGAATACAACCCCCACAGCGATGACAAAGTTGCCTTGTCATTAACTGTTTTTTTAATAAATCATCTTCACTCTGATGAATATGACAAAATCGATTAATCTTCTTACCCGTTAAATGACTCGTAGCAGTACAGATATCTTCCCACTCTGGTTCATGAGCTTTATCAAAAGTTTCTTTTATAATTCTCATTCCCCCTTTTATGCGAGGATCGTCTCGACTAACTTTTTCCTCACCGATATAGACATTTGGTTTCATTTTATATAATCTTTGGACATAATCTTCATAAGTTCTCATTTTACAATCCTTTTAATTTATTAGTTATAATAGGGATAATTTTTTTCAATTAATAAATAAGACTCCTAATTTCTTTAACATTTGTTTTAGAAGTTATTTATTTAATTATAGAGTTAGAAAAAAAATAAAAAAATAATATAATTAAATTTTGAATTCCTTATTGGGTCTAATGATATCTCTTTCTTGTGAATAGTAACCAGAAAAAGCCAACTGCTCCTAATATAAATGCCACTAGATAAATATAGTTAACCCAATTTGTAAACCATTCAGTATTAAACCATGATAGCATTATCGAAAGAGTTTGAACAGCCATGATGCTCAGGACTACAAGAGCTTGTCCCATTGCCCATTCTTCTTCTCCAAACATACCGATACCTGAGACTATGCACCAAAATCCAAGAATAGCAGAAACTAAACCTGAAGGTCCAAGAATACTAAGTGCCGCCACTACAGCAGGATCTGATAGATCAATCCCTAAACTTATCCCGCCCCATGCTAAGAGATTGATTACACCCATCAAGAGAAAAAGGGCTCCAATGATTATCATTAAAATGTTCAATAACTCATTAGAATCTTTTTTACTTTCGCTCATTTTTTTCTCAACTAGATACATTTAATTTTGTATTAAATGGTGATTAAAATAATAGAAATTACCTTATATAAATTGTTAATATTGAGATAATATTGCTGAGCCACTTCTGTATTTTATTTAATAATATCTTAGAATAACCTAATAATGTTCAGTTTAAATTTGGCTTCTAAAACATAATAATATGAATCTATGAAAATATTAAATTTTTTTCAACATGTTTTTATATCGAAATAATTTTAAAAATTTTTTAAAGATTTATTCCTATTTTTATAAATCATTTAATTAAATTATATAAATAAGAAAGTTAATATTGTGTTAGTCTACTTACTATTATAAGAGAAAGTATAAAAGAATGAAGGATTTACCCACTCCAGAAGCAATCGTATCAGAGAACCTGAAGCCTTTAGTAAATTATCTAGCGGTTTGCATGACGATATTAAGATTCAAGTGGAAATTGATTGATCTCTAACTTAAATTCTTTTTTAATTATTCTTTTTTACACGTATTTGATCGAAATGGTAAATAAAATCATATCTTTTTTGTAGGATTTCTTAAAAATTTTTAAAAATATTTATAAATTCTCCTATTAATACTAATGTTATTTACTAATTTTGTAAATAATTGATTTTAAATTATTGAATAAAAGGTGATTTATATACAAACTCAAAAAAGCTCCTATGATGCTAAAATATGGCTAAAATCATATGATAAGCATGTTCCTCCTACTTTAGAGTATCCCAAGGAGAGTCTTGGAAAGTTATTCGATAAAGCAATGAGTAGATTCCCGGATAGAGCTGCTTGTTATTTTATGAAAAAAGAAATTTCATTTGAAGAGCTTAGGGATTATGTACATAGATTCGCTACATTTTTACAAGAAAATGGGTTAGAAAAAGGAGATAGAGTCGCTATTAATTTACCAAATTGTCCTCAATATATGGTAGCCCATTTTGGAACTCTATTGGCTGGAGGAGTAGCATCAGGATGTTCTCCACTTCTAAGTCCTACTGAGCTAGCTTACCAAATTAATGACAGTGAATCTAAATTTTTTGTCACTCTTGATGCGGTTTATGCCAAGGTTTTAATTAAAATCCTGGAAAAAGTTCCTAATTTAAATTGTGTTATTACTACCAATGTTTCTGACTATATGGGCCTCGGAAAACCAATTATCTTCCTTGGTAAATTAATTGGAAAGATCCCAAAAGGTAAGGTTATACCTTTTCCAGGAAAATTAGTTCTAGATTTTCAAGAGGTAATGAAAACAGCACCAGATGTTAAAGAAGTGAATATAGATATTGAAAATGATTTAGCTCTACTCCAATACACTGGCGGAACTACAGGATTACCTAAAGGTACAGAATTAACTCATAAAAATATTATTTCAAATATGACCCAAATTGTTACCTGGATTGATACAAAAGTAGCAAAAGAGGGAGAAATAAATCTAAGCGCGTTCCCCATGTTCCATCTTGCTGGTTTACAAATGAGTATGACTACACTTTACATATCTGCCCCTCAAATTTTAATTGCTAATCCACGAGATACAAAACATATAATAGAAGAAGTAATTGATAAAAGACCCAAATTGATGGTAAATGTACCTACTCTATACTTATCGCTTAAAAACGACCCTTTGATCAATAAAGTTCCAGATACTGCTTTAGATCGACTTGATGTCTACATATCTGGAGCGGCACCATTTCCTGCTGAAGCAATCAGAGATTTTGAAAATACTATGAAAGCAGAAAACAAAGTTATGGAAGTATATGGAATGACAGAGACGTCGCCTATCCTTACTGGGAATCCGTATTATGGAAAAAAGAAAATTGGAACCGTCGGTCTCCCAGTACCTGATACCGAAATCCGTATAGTGGATGTTGAAACTGGGGAACAAGTAGAACTCGGCAAACCTGGTGAAATAATTTGCAAGGGACCTCATGTTACTAGAGGATATTACAAAAAACCAGAGGCTAACGCACAAACAATAATTGATGGATGGTTACATACTGGAGACGTAGGAGTAATGGATGAGGATGGCTATATTACTATTGTAGATAGAACAAAAGACATGCTAATTGTGTCTGGTTATAAAGTTTATAGCGTTCACGTCGAGGATGTCTTAACGAAACATCCAGATATCGAGATGGTTGCTATTATAGGACTAAAAGACCCTAATCGCCCCGGAAGTGAAATTGTTAAAGCTATAGTTCAACTTAAAGAAGGAGTTCAACCTACAGATTCTGTGAAAGATAAATTGAAAAAATACTCAGCAGACCATCTTTCAAAGTATGAAAATCCTAGGATTTGGGAATTTAGAGAAAATTTACCCTTAACTACTGTAGGAAAAGTTTTAAAACGAGCACTTAGAGAAGAATAAAACAAATAAAATTAATTTTATTTTTACTTATATTTTATTTCTTTTTTTTTAAAAATTAAGATTTAAAAAACTATATTAAGAAATCTATTGTATACTATATCCATAAGAATTTAGTTATTAAAAGAAAGGAGTTGAATTAATTGGAAAATAAAAAAGGAGAAGTTCAATGCATTAATGACGAAATTTTAGAAAAACTCTCATTAAAGAATAGATATAAATTTTTGAACTATAACCTAATGACGTATTTGAAAAAAGAAAATTTTGATTTCCTCAAAAAAGCTGAAAAATTCTTTATGGGGTTTGAAAAAAAGCATAATATTACTCATAATGAAGATATTTATGAATGGATTCCTGAAATTGGAAAAGAGGGATTGGTTACTCGAGTAAATAATTTTGAGAATCTTGGCCTAAATTATGAGCCTTATGGTTTAACAGCGGAATTTATGAGAGCATTTGCTACTGACTTTTTTGACCCTCAACTTACTATGGGTATGGGAGCAAGTGTTTTAGCGATTAATCCTTTAATGCTCCACCATGAAAATATTGACATCCGTCTAAAAGCTTTAAAAGAATTAGTTACTGGAGAAAAAATCGGATGTATATGCATCACAGAACCAGAAAGAGGTTCAGATGCAGTTCATATGCTTACTACATGTGATAAGCAGGATGATGGAAGTTATTTAGTAAATGGTGAAAAAATTTATCAAACTAATGGTTCTAAGGCAGATTGGGCGGTAATGTATGCAGTAACTGAAAAAAATAATGGAAATACTATGGCACAGTTCCTTGTTGATACGACTTGGGAAGGTTGGAACGCAAAGAGAGTAAATATTCCATGGACCCCTAGGATACATATTGGAAAAGAAACCTTTACAAATTTAAGAATACCTGCTGATTGTGTTTTAGGTAAACCTGGTGATGGAAGATCTCATTTATTTGAAGGCTTAAATCTAGAACGATTAGGTATTGTTTGTCTTAATGTTGCAGAAGCTTGGAACGCAATTACTCACGCCTTTATCTATGCTAATATGAGAAAGCAATTTGACCAAGTAGTCTTAAAGTATCAAGGAGTGGGATTTCCGTTAGTAGATTTATGGGCTGAAACCATGAGTTTGACTCTGGCAACTTTAAATATTACTCAGATGATAGATAATAAAATGAAAGAACGAGGTACGCTTCCTAAAGAATTTAATTTAGCACTTGGAGTGACAGCAGCTCAATTAAAATCTGTTAGTGCCAAGTTGTGTGAAAGAGCCGCTTATGAATGTGCTAACCTTATGGGGGGTGCTGGGGTATGTGATAATACTTTAATGCAAGATTTATTGGGAATAACTAGGATTCAGGAAATTGGTGGAGGTACACGCCAAATCCAGCAATATATAATGAGTTATAGCATGCGAGCATTATTTAAACTAATATAATTATACTTAACTTTCTAATTTTTACTTTTTTTTTTACTTTTAATAAACAATAGCATCTTTTAATTGATTAGAAAGGATTATATATGAAAAAATTAAACTCTATATATTATTCTTAAAAATAATCAGCTCTATATCTATGATAGTAAAGCGATATTAAGAGCCCTAACCTTAAAAGGAACCAACCACAGTTTGAAGAATTTCTGAAAAATCTCAATAAAAATAATGAAGAAAATACTAGAAGGCACTTTTTAAAATATGGAATAGATATTGATAAATATAAATAAAATGTCATAAAAATGAATGTTGAGGATATTCAAGATATTATATATCAAAAACAAGATAATGGAATATGTATGGCAACATTGAATATTCCAGAAAGAAAAAATGCGATGTCCTTTGTCACTTTTTTGGAATTAGTGACAATACTCGAAGATATGGAAGCAGACAAAAATGCTAGAGTATTAATAATAACTGGGACAGGTGATTCCTTTTCTTCTGGGGGGTATTTTAATATGAATTTACTTACGAAAGTTTCTCAGGAGATCATAAAAGATATAGATTTGCAAGATATTGCTCAAAAAAAATTATGTATGAGATTCTGGAATTTTTCAAAGCCAGTTATAGCTGCCATTAATGGTTTAGCCGTAGGCGCTGGCTTCACAATGCCTTTAGCTGGTGCGGATTTGATTTATATGGCAGAGGATGCATATATTGGTTTTTATTTTTCAAGGCGAGCTGTTATGGCAGAGTTTGCAGCTCATTTTATCTTACCATTCTATATAGGCTTTCAAAAAACAAAAGATTTGCTTTACTTTGGTAAAAAAATTACGGCTCAGGAAGCTTTAGATCTTGGAATTATCAATAAAATCCTCCCAAAAGATGAACTGATCCCATTTGCTAGAGAACAGGCATTAAAATTAGCCCCTCCAAGCGGTCCAAGTTTATCAATTAAATTAATGAAAAAAACAATGCATAATTATTTTAAAGAAATCTTATCAAATACTTTAGATTTAGAAAATAAGGGTCTTAGAAATCTCTTAAAAACCCATGATTTTCGAGAATCATTAAAAGCCTTAGGTCAAAAGAGAGATCCAATTTTTAAAGGCAAATAACTATATTTTAATATAAAATTAATAATACAATTTTTTAATATCTCGAAACCCTTATTAAATGTGTTTGATATTTAATATTTTTATTTTAAAAAATTGAATAATAGGTATTTAAGAGCATTAAAGGTTTAGATAATGAGTAATAATTGTAAATTTTGCTTTTGCACCGGAGGTGTTATGTCAGGAATTGGGAAAGGTGTAGTAACTGCCAGCATCGGTAAGGTTCTTCAATTTCGTGGATTTAAAGTCTCTGTTGTTAAAATAGATCCCTATCTAAATGTAGATCCAGGAACATTAAATCCAATTGAGCACGGAGAATGCTTTATTACGGAAGATGTGTGGAATTTTAAACCAGTATTCGAATCAGATGAAAGAAGTTATAGGATTTCTGAGATAGATCAAGATTTTGGAACCTATTCTAGAATTCTTGGTATAGAAATGCATCCTTCTCATAATATAACATCTGGTCAAATTTACCTTTCTACTATTCTTGGAGAAAGAAAGGGTAAATTTTTAGGAAAAACAGTTCAATTAATTCCTCATGTAACAGACATAATTAAAGAAAGATTGATGGAAATTGCTGAAAGTGAAGAATTAGACGTATTATTGATTGAATGTGGAGGTACAGTCGGTGATTTAGAATCAAGTATCTTTTTGGAAGCATTTAGGCAGCTTAAATTAGAATATCCTAAACATACAGCATTTATTCATGTAACTCTCGTACCTTATTCGAGAGCCGTTGGACAACAAAAATCAAAACCTACTCAACATTCCGTTAAAATGCTTCAAAGCATGGGACTACAACCGGATATTATTATTGGTAGGAGTGAGAAACCGCTTGATGATGACATCAGAAGAAAAATATCATTGTATTCTAATGTTCCTGAAAATGCAGTAATTTCTAATCCTGATCTAGAAATTATCTATGAATTGCCTCTTTTATTTGAAGAACAAGGATTAGGAGATATTATATGTGAATTAATTGATTTGAAAGCAAAACTAGTCTCTTATAGTGAAGTAACAAATTACTCTGAATGGGTAAAAATGGTTGAGATGTATAAGAATGCTACTAAAACAATAAAAATAGGAATGCCCGGGAAATATTTCAACATTTCTGATTCTTACATATCTATAAACAATGCGTTAGAACATGCTGCAGCTCATCAAGGATACAAACCTGAATTAAAAATGATAAATATAACAGAAGAAACTGATATTGAAAAGGAATTGAGTGATTGTGATGGTATTTTACTAACTCCTGGTTTTGGAGAAAGGGCAGTGGAAGGAATGATTCATTCTGCTGAATATGCCATGGAAAAGAAAGTACCTTTTCTCGGAATATGCTTTGGAGCTCAGTTGTTTTATATTGCTTTTTGTAGAAAATATTTAGGATTAAAAGGAGCACATTCAACTGAAATAGATCCGAATACACCTTTTCCAGTAGTAGATTTGCTAGAAAGTCAAAAGGAAGTGAGTGAAAAAGGAGGAAGTATGAGATTAGGGGCTCAAAAAATTATCATAGAACCTGATACTAGACTTTTTAATACCTATCAAAAAAAAGAGATATTTGAACGATTCAGACATAGATTTCATATAAAAGAGAGGTTTATTACGGATGAAGCTAAGCAAAAAGGGATGGTTGTTTCAAGTAGAGATGAAACAGGAAAAATAATTAATAGTATTGAGTTAAATCGGAAAGATCATTGGATGGTAGGTACACAATTTCACCCAGAGTTTAAATCGCGTCCATATAATCCTTCTCCCATTTATACTGATTTTATAAAGGCATGTATTGCTATAAGAACGAATAATAAGTAAATTTAGAAAGTGTCAGAGAGATATTAATAAGCAATGAGGAAATAATTTACAATTATTAGAATTATTTTTAATAACTAAACGATTTTTTATTAAATAGTTAAAAATCAAAAATTTAGAATAAAAATGACATTAAAAACCCCTGAAGAGTATTTAGAAAGTATAAAACGTCCAGTAAACTTATATTTGTTTGGCGAAAAAGTTGAGGAATTTTGGAATCATCCTATTATAAAACCCTCAATTAATACTGTAATGAAAATTTATGAATTAGCTCAAATGGAAGAATATAAAGATTTAATGACGGTAAAATCACATTTAACAGGTGAGATAATTAATCGGTTCACCCATATTCACCAATCCACAGAGGATTTGATTAAGAAAGTTAAGATGCAAAGATTATTGGGGCAACATACGGCCTGTTGTTTCCAACGATGTGTTGGTTTTGATACGGCAAATGCTCTATACAGTGTAACTTATGAAATGGATAAAAAGTATGGTAATAATTACCATGAACGATTTAAAAAATATTGGATCGAAGTTCAACGGCAAGATCTTATGGTAGATGGAGCAATGACAGACACAAAGGGAGACAGAAGTAAGAGACCTAAAGATCAACCAGACTCTGATGCATATCTGCATATTGTTGACGAGAATGATGATGGTATTATAGTACGGGGTGCAAAAGTTCATCAGACAGGATTTCTTAATTCTCATCGGGCGATAATTATGCCCACTCTCTCATTAAGGAGCGGTGAAGAGGAATATGCTGTTAGTTTTGGAATTGATACAAACCAAAAGGGAATTACGCTAATATATGGAAGGCAATCCTGTGATACTCGAAAAATGGAAGAAGGTAAATTAGATATTGGGAATTTTAAGTATGGCGGACAAGAAATTTTTGTAGTGTTTGATAATGTCTTTGTGCCTAAAGAGAACATCTTTATGAAGGGTGAAATCGAATTTTCCGGAGAATTAGTAAATCGTTTTGCTGGATTTCATCGACAATCTTATGGAGGATGTAAAGTGGGAGTTGGAGATGTGCTTATAGGAGCTACAGCTCTGATTTCGGAATACAATGGGACTGAGAAAGCATCCCATGTTAGAGACAAACTTGTTGAAATGACACATTTAAATGAAACCTTATACAGCTGTGGTATAGCTTGTAGCTCATTAGGATTTCAAAGAGAAGCCGGGAATTATGAAATGGATATGTTATTGGCAAATGTCTGTAAACAAAATGTTACACGATTTCCTTACGAAATAGGAAGGCTCGCTGAAGATCTAGCAGGAGGAATCATTTGTACTATGCCCTCAGAAGCAGATATTAAATCTCAAGAGATAGGACCATTAATTGAAAAGTATTTGACTACATGTGAGGGAATTTGTGCTGAAGATAGATATAAAGTATTACGTTTTATTGAGAACTTAACTATGGGTGTTGCATCTGTGAGTTATAGAACAGAATCAATGCATGGTGCGGGCTCACCTCAAGCTCAAAGAATTATGATATCTAGACAAGCGAATTTAGAAGAGAAAAAGAAGCTAGTAAAAAAGATACTTGAAATTGAATGAATTTTATTTAAAGCATTTATTTTATAATCTTTCATCAACTTCTATTAGATGGATATTTATTGAAATTAATTTTTACTAATTTTGGAATAAAATACTTATTAACCACTATAACAAATTAAAATTATTATATTCAAGATATAAACAAAAAAAAAAAAAAAAAATCCAGGTTTTAAATATGGCAAATGATTTTAAAGAAGAATACCTGAAAGCCGCTAATATAATAAAAAAAGCAGGAGGCTTTCCTTATCCAATTACAAAAACAATGCTTAATATTTTGAAGTTCAATATAAAAGAAGAAAACTTGGATCTCGTGATGGCATTCAAGGATAATATTTCACAGACAATGGAACAACTTAAAGAAAGCAGTGGATTATCTGAGGAAGAAATTTTAAAAAAGGCTGATGCTCTTGCAAAGAAAGGTGTGTTATTCAATCAACCGAGTAGTAAAGGCATTATGGTTTATCGATTACTACCAATTGCAAGACAATTTGAATATACTTTCATGAAAAAACTTGATAAAACAGGAGAAAATAATCAGTATGCAAAATTATTTCATAATTTTAATGAAGAATTAAGAGATCTTGTTCAGTCAAATTACGAGAGATTTAAATCGACAATAAATGGTTTACCACCTACAGATAGAACTGTCCCAATCTTGGAGAACCAAGAAACAGGTGAAGAACTTGAAATTATTGTAAATAAAGAATTAGATGTTCCTATAGAAAAACTATTACCTACTCAAAGAATTAAAGAGTTAATTGAAAAATATGATGACATAGCAGTAGGTTATTGTTATTGCAGGCAACATAATGAGTTTTTAGGTAAACCGTGCAAACAAATTGAACTTACGCCGAGTTGTTTTACTCTAGGCAAGTCTGCTAGACATACTTCAAATCATGGCTTCTCAACTTTAATATCCAAGGAGGAGGCATTAAAAATATTGAAGAAGTGTGAAGAAGCTGGATTAGTTCATAAAGCATATCATTTACATAGCGATACTAAAAAAGAGGAAGTAGCAATTTGTAATTGTTGTAGTTGTTGTTGTTTAAATGCTAGAGAGGGCTTAATTTTTCCCACAGCTAATGCAACCAATTACCTAGCCAGTATAGATCATAATTTATGCATAGGATGTGGCACATGTGTTGAGAAATGTTATAACAAAGCAATTGAATTAAATGATGATAATAAAGCAGAAAGATTTGAAGAATTTTGTGTCGGATGTGGTGTTTGTGCATATTTCTGCCCCGAAAATGCGATATCTCTTATTGAAAGTCCAAGAATAGTAAGAATGCTCCCTCCAAAAATAAAATAAAAAAATTACTTTTTTCTTTTTATTTTAAAATTAATCTACAAATGTTTATTTGATATTATTCTACTAAAGCATAGGCATTTCCAAGAACTACTGCTCTTTCTGTTTTTACTTGAATTATATAGCGTTCATTATCTTTCCAACCTTCTGTATTTAAAGTTTCTCCAGGATATACTTCACTTGTAAATCGCGCTTTGAATTCTTTTAAGCGCTCCACCTTTCCATTACAGGCACCATAAATTATAGCACGTGTTGCGAATCCATACGTACATAGACCATGGAGAATTGGGCCCTTAAATTGCCCACTTTTACTGGCAAATTCAGGATCTATATGTAAAGGGTTTAAATCACCATTAAGCCTATACAAAGCAGCTTGATTTTCGTTAGTTTTATAGGAGATATTAAAATCTGGATCTACTCCTTCAGGAGGATTTAATGGTTCAGTTTTAGGACCCGGATCCCCACCAAAGCCACCCCCCTTGAGGTAAAAAAATACCCATTTAGTATCAAATACAGCTTCACCTCCAATCTTGTACCCTGATACTTTCATATGTATAACAGCAGCTTTTCCTTTATCAAAAATATTTTCAACTTCTGCTTGACAAATTATTTCATCTGATGAAGAAAAAGATTTGTAAAGCTTAATTGACTGCTCGCCATGAACAAAGTGTGAAAAAGCGATTTTACCAAGCCTCTGAAGTTGGAGGCTCGCTCCACCAATTATGCAGGCATAACTAGGGAAGACTTTTAATCCTCCAGAAAATTCTTCATATAAAAATTGTAACTCGTCTACCTGAGCCCCAATCCCTAAAGCATAAAGTACTACATCTTTCCAATTATATTTAAAAGTAACCTCAGGAAATTTTTTTCCTATAACATCAAGATTTAATTCTGACAATATTTTATCAACTTTAACTAAATAATTTATTTTCTTTTATTTTGAATATATACTGTAAAATAATAATTTTCTTTGAAAATTACCTTTTCTTAGATTTTCCTAAATAAATTTTTAAAATGAAATAGATAAAAAAAGTGTAATATAAAGCTGAAATTACGCATCTAGATTTTCAATTACAGTTGCTATTCCTTGTCCTCCTCCCACACAAGCATTAGCTACACCATATTTTGCATTTTTATCTTTTAATATACGTGCTAATGTCCCAGTAAGACGAATCACTGTCGATCCTAGAGGATGTCCAATCGCGGTAGAGCCTCCCATAACATTGACCTTATCTTCTGGAATATTGAATTTATCCATACAATTTAACGCAACTATACAAAAAGCCTCGTTTATTTCCCAGTAATCTATATCATCTGCCTTTAATCCCGCATATTCTAATGCTTTTCGAGTTGCAGGAACTGGTCCTCGCCCCATAACTCTTGGATCTACTGCTGCCCACCCAATTGAAACAATTCTCGCCATTGGTTCTAATCCTCTTTTTTTTGCCTCTTCTGCTTCCATAAAAATTGCTGCTGTAGCACCTGCATTTAAAGGAGATGAATTTCCCGCAGTAATTACACCTTCCTCAGTTCCTTCTCTTTCAATGTATCCCTTTTTTCCACCATTTTTTTCTAAATAAAACGGTATAGATATTCTACGCAATCCTGCAACTCCCTCTAAAGTAGATTTTCTTGCTGCCATATCTTTATCAATTATCATTGGCTCACTATCATTTCCTTCAGCATGACCTTTCATCGGAATTATCTCGTCTTTAAACCATCCAGCTTCTTGGTTTTTAACTGTTAAATTATGACTCCTTACTCCAAATTTATCTAAATCTTCTTTTGTAAACCGTGGCACTTCTTCTTCATATAATCTTTGAGCAGTTTGTAACATATTTATCGAATTCATTATATCAATATCGGGATTATAAAACTTGCTATTCTTGTCGGTAAATCGTTCCCACTCAGGGTTAATACCGATTCTTCGAACTCTTGTCATATGTTCAAAACCAGTCGCTAATACCCTTTTACTATTACCTGTCATAATATGCATTATCAATGCATGCATCCCAGCGCCAGCTGAACCACATTGTTTATCAATCATAAATGAAGACACTTCATTTGGAAATCCTGATAAAAAGAGAGGAATTTTTCCGCCATAAGTCCAATTTTCTAGTACTCCAGAGGCAATCCCTATCGATGCTTCTTCAATATCTTTTTTAGTTATACCCTTATCAGCTAATTTTCCATCAAAAAATTTTATTAATAAATCAGCAAGTAATTCATCTCCACGAATATCACCAAAAACATCTCTTTTAGGTTGTTCTGGCCTGGAGCGTGAAAAAGCTGTTCGAGCGTAATCAATTAACCAGACTTCTTTTAAATTCATTCTATTTTCACTCTTTTTTTATAATATTTTTTATTGTAGAAAATTTCATTTATTATAAAATTTATTGAAGAGGTCATTAAACTATCTTAAATAAGAGAATGGAATTAATCCATCAAATAATGAATCTCCTAATATAAAAAAAAATTGAATTTATGATTTATTTGCCTTGAAATGTTGGTTTTCTCTTTTGTAAAAATGCATTGACACCTTCAGCTACATCCTTACTTCGAGAGTTAATTGCATAACCCATTTGTTCAAACTGTAAACCAATATTTAGTGGTGTTTGAGTTCCATAGTCAATACTCTTCTTAATTAAAAATAAACTGTTTGTGGCCGCATTTCCTAACCAAGATGCCCTCTCATGAACGAAATCTTCAAATTTATCTTCATCCACCACGAAAGAGATAACTCCCCATTCAAACATTTGTTCAGCAGTATAATGTTCACCAAAAAACATCATTCTCTTTACTCTCATTTTACCAAGATTTCTTATTAATCGTTGAGTTCCGCCATTAGCAGGAAAAATACCGCGTTGAATTTCAGGAAACCCAAATATTGAGCGTTTAGAAGCAATAGATATATCACAGACTAAGACTAATTCAAAACCTCCGCCCAAAGCATATCCATCAATAGCAGCTATGATTGGTTTTGGAAATGCCTCAATTAAATTATAATATTTATGTCTTCTATACATTGCATGACTTTGATGCCTTAAATTATCTGGATCAAGATCAGCACTTCCTCTATCTGAGAGGTCAGCACCAGCAGAGAAAGCAGGTTTCTTTGAATACTTTTTAGTTCCACGTAGTACTACACATCGGATACTTTGATCAACCTCCATAACTTCTAATGCTTCAGTAATCTCTCTTAGTGTTTGGTTTTGGAGAGCATTCAACTTTTCAGGCCGGTTTATTTCTATTACACCATAATTTTCATCGGCTATTTTATCTACATTAATATGTTCTAATTTTCTCTCTTTAGACATTTTTTATATTCACCTTCTATTTTGATTTAAATTGTACAATCTTTAGCTATTTATTAATTTTTTAAATAAAAATATTTAAGAAAAATTTAAGCATATATCCTATTTAATTTCCCCTAAATTAAACCTCAAGTAGAATTGAGGTTTAAAAGATTATTTAATGTGTAGTGTATATTTATAACTTATATTAACAGAAAAAACTGAAGTCGAAATAAATGGTGAATGTTAAGCATATTGTTATGCTTGGTTTTGGCGATATGGGTAAGGGGATTGCCCAAGTTTGTTTAATGGCAGGTTACAATGTGACAGCAGTTGATATAAGTGATGAAATTATTGAAAAAGGTTTGGATTACATAAAAACTGGATTTGAGAAGATGGAATCAAAAGGCAAGTTGCCTGAAGATTCAAGTGCGACAGATTATTTAGCAAAACTAAAAACATCTAAAGATATCATTGAAGCTGTTAAGGATGCAGATTTAGTAATTGAAGCAGTTGTAGAAAAATTAGATATAAAACAAAATCTTTGTAAAGATGTTATTGAAAATTCTCCTGATCATTGTATTTTTGCTTCGAACACTTCTACAATGAGTATTACTGAGATCGCTGAGAAATGTAGTAAGCCTGAAAATGTAATAGGAATGCATTTTTTTAACCCAGCTCCATTAATGCGTCTCATTGAAGTAATTAAGGGTGATAAAAGCTCTGATGAATCTATGGATATAGGAGTTGAAGTTTCGAAATCACTACCATGCTTGAGAGGAGAAAGATATGTTGCTCGTGTACTAAAGGATCGTCCAGGTTTTATTGTTAATCGTGTACTTTCACCACGTAGTATTTATTTTAATTACATTATTGATTTAGCTTATGAGAAGGGTATTCCTTGGGAACAAGTAGATGCAGATCTAACTGGACCAAATAGTCCAATGTCTTTATTAACGTTATCAGATTTTACAGGGCGTGATATATCGTATCATGGTCAACTTTACTATAGCGTAAAACTTTCATCAGATTATAAACCTGGGAAAGTTTTAACCATGCAAATAGAAAAGGGAACTTTAGGGAAAAAAACTGGACAAGGATTCTACGATTGGTCAAAGGGAAGGCCTCAACCTGATCTCTCTAAAAAGGCAGGACTTGTTAATCAGGATATTTTTAACGCGATTAATGCTAATGAAGGATGTAGGATCCTAGAAGAAGGAGTCGTAACAAGCTGGAAAAAAATCGATGAAGCAATCTTAGCAGGCATGAATTTTCCAGGACCAATGGAATATGCTACTAAGAATTACAAACGATTGGCTAAGCTCTTAGAAGAAACTGCTGAAAAATTAAGCAAACCTTATTTAAAACCTTGTGATTTATTTAAATCTGGCAAATTTGTAGAAATGATTTAATCTAAATCTTAAATATTTTTTTAAATATTTTAGATCAAATATAGTTTTAAAAATTTAAAAAGATGAAAAAAATGATAGAAACAAATATAACTAAAATGTTTGGGATAAAATATCCTATATTTAGTGCCCCTATGGGACCTTTTTTTACACGAGATTTAGCTCTTGCGGTATGTGAAGCTGGTGGTTTAGGAGTTTTATCAAATGTTAACATAGTGGGAACAGATCCCGTTGAGGAACATATTTCAAGTTTGGAATATATGATCGAAAACACAGATAAACCCTTTGGTCTCAATATTCTTACTTCTCGTAATAATCTAGGAGTCCAAGACATGGTAAGAAAATTACCTAAAATAGTAATGGATAATCCAAAAATGAGAGAGCAATGTAAATATTGGCTAACTTCTGCAGGTTCTTCACAAATTCTGCCTAAGTCTAAATCATTCCAAGAATTAAGGGAAAATTCGGAAGTTAAACATTTTCATGTAGCACCTGCTATATGGCTTGCACAGAAATGCGTGGATGCTGGTGTAGATGGGATAGTGATCACTGGTACTGAAGGAGGAGGTCATCAATCCTATGAACGAGTTACAACGCTCGTTTTGCTGCAACAAATTAATAAAGCCTTCCCTAATTTACCCAAGATAGCATGCGGAGGATTTGCTACGGGAGAGGCATTGGCAGCGGCACTTTCCTTAGGCGCAGGAGCAATAGCCATGGGCTCACGATTTATTGCATCAAAACAAAGCGAGTTTCATGAAAAGTATAAATCATTAATTCCACCAGGAACACCACAAGATACAGATCTTTTCACAGGGGCATTTGGACCTATTCGTTTATATAAAAATGAATATGCGTTATCACATCCAGCGCCAAGTTCTAAAGAGGAAATGATAGCTTATGAACAATCTATAACTGATGAGCAAAGAGTACGTGATTTAGGAGCTTATGATAGAGTTTATAATGGAGATACTAAAAATGGTGCAGTATTACTTGGACAATCTATTGGAATTATCGATAGTATAGACGATGTTAAAGATATTTTTGAAAGAATAATGAAAGAAGCAGAAACTGCAATTCGAAACAATTATTCGATGCTAAAATAACAAAAAATTTATCTTTGATTCCCTGAAGATTTATGAAATCTGTTAACAGAAACAATAAATAAAGGTAATTAAAAAAAGAATTACTAATTTTTAGAGAGATAATTTAGTGGAAAATCAAGAAAAAAATATAAATGAAGAAGATATTAAGATTGTCCGTACAGCATCCACGTTCGATTGTGGAGGAAGGTGTCCTCTTAAAATCCATATTAAAGAAGGTAAGATTATTAGAGTAGAAGGAGATGATTATGAAGAAAAAGATGAACAACTTAGAACTTGTTTAAGATGTAGGGCCTTTAGACAATATGTATATCATCCAGAACGTTTAAAATATCCTTTAAAGAGAGATGGTCCAAAAGGACTTGGTAAATTCAAACGTATTTCATGGGATGATGCATTAACTGAGATTGCCGAAAAACTTAAAGAAGTTAAAGAAAAGTATGGAAATTCAAGTATATTCTTAGCTATGGGTGGTGGTTATCAAGGTGCATATCATGATGGGATGTTCGCGATGATAAGGCTTTTAACTCAATTTGGGGGATATTCAACTCATTATGGTAATGTGTCTTCTGAAGGAGCAGTCTATGCAACACAGACTCAGTATATTTCTCCCTTTGTTGGACACAGTCGTACAGATTTACTAAATTCTAAGCTAATTATCATGTGGGGGTGGGATCCGGCAAGAATGATCTCTGGTACAGATACAATATTTAACTTAATTAAGGCTAAAGAGAAGGGAATAAAAATCATATGTATTGATCCAAGATATAGTGATTCTGCCGTGGTTTTAGCAGATCAATGGATCCCGATTATACCTGGTACAGATACAGCGATGATGGTTGCTATTGCTTATGTTATGATCAAAGAAAACCTTCATGATCAAGAATTTTTAGATAAATATACCGTAGGATTTGAGAAATTCAAAGATTATCTTATGGGCAACAAAGATGGAATACCTAAAACTCCTGAATGGGCAGAGAAAATTACTTCTGTGTCGGCAGAAACAATTACTAATCTTGCTCGTGAGTATGCTAGAACTAAACCTGCTGCATTGATGGATTGCCAAGGTCCTGCGCGAAGTGCTGTAGGAGAATTATATAATAGATGTGCTATGACTTTAACTGCAATGACTGGAAATGTAGGTAAACATGGAGGAAATGCAGCAGGGGGATTAATGGGAATTCCTTATGGTCATATGTTTTTTGCTTCTAGGATACCTCCTCCTTACAGAAATCCAGTTGAGACAGGATTAAAATCAGTTCGAGGTTCTTTAGATTTAAAACTTAGATTTCAGGCAAGATGCCATACAAATAAAATATTTGACGCTATATTAAAAGGTAAAAAGGGAGGATATCCTTTTGATGCCAAATTTGCATGGTTTGTGAATAATAACTTTTTAAACCAACTGGGAAACACTAATAAATCTGCAGAAGCCTTGAAAAGGCTTGATTACATGGTCCTAGCTGATTTATGGCTTACACCAACAGCAAGATATGCTGATATAATTCTTCCTGTTACTAGCATAGCTGAGAAAAGTGATTTAGTAAGACCTTGGCCCTCTGGCCCATATTTTCTATGTGCGAACCAAGTAATTGACCCTATTGGAGAATGTAAGTCTGATTTAAGAATCGCTGAAGAATTAGCAGATAAACTTGGATTAGAAGAATTTGAAAAATATCCAGATGAGAAAAAAGCTTTAAGATTTTTAATAAAATTACGAGAAGATACCAGAAAAAACATACGAAATATAAGTAGTTTTAGGCAGGATGGAATATATCGTCTTAAACTCGAAGAACCTTATGTTGCATTTAAGGAACAGATTGAAGATATTGAAAATAAACCATTTAGTACCCCTTCTGGTAAGATTGAGATTTTTTCTCAAAGAATTGCAGATTTAAATGATCCTGAAAATCCTCCAATTCCAAAATACATGGAACGATGGGAAGGACGATATGATCCTTTAAGTGAAAAGTACCCAATACAATTAATATCACCACATCCTAAAAATAGGGTTCATTCAGAATTATATTTAGTTCAATGGCTTAAAGAAGTTGAAGATCATGTAGCATGGATTAATCCTATTGATGCTGAGGCAAGAGGAGTAAAAGATGGGGATGAAATATTTATATTCAATGATAGAGGAAAACTCACAATTAAAGCATGGTTAACAGAAAGAATAATTCCTGGAGTAATTAGTATTTTTGAAGGATCATGGTACGATCCGGATGAAAATGGTATTGATAGAGGTGGATGTGTTAATACTTTAACAAAAGATGCATATTCTCCCGGTGGTGCATCTGCTTTAAACTCATGTTTAGTTGAATTTAAAAAATTTAAAGGAGGCTAATAGTATGCAATTTGGTTTTTATTTTGATCAAACTAGATGCATTGGATGTTCTGCATGCGTTATAGCTTGTAAAGATTGGCATGACATTCCAGCGGGTCCAGAAAAATGGATGAGAATTCTTTATAATGAGAAAGGAAAATTTCCTAACGTATTTGTAAGCTATCTTATTAGCCCTTGTTATCATTGTGAAGATCCAGTTTGTATATCAGTATGTCCTGTGAATGCAATCACTAAAAGAGAAGAAGATGGAATTGTTCTTGTTGATAGTGATAAATGCTTAGGTAATGAAGAATGTGATTCAAAGTGTTTAAAAGCATGCCCCTATGATGCCCCTCAATTTGGACCTGAAAAAGGAGCAAAAATGCGAAAATGCAATTTTTGTTTGGACAGACATTTAGAAGGCAAGTTACCTGTATGTATTGAAACTTGTCGCACAAGAGCGTTAGATTCGGGCATACTAAAAGAGTTAGAATCAAAATATGGAACTATTAAAAATGCCGACAACTTCACTTATTCTCAGAGAACTAAACCTGCCATTGTTTTTAAGTCAAAAAATAGATAGGGTTTTTATTAATTAAAACCTTAAGCTCTTTTTTTTTTATTTTAGTAAAATTTTTTCATAGTTTCTTATTCAAGCTATAGGAAACACCAAATATGAATTTTTTAAAACTATGGCAAATATACATCAAATTATAAAATAGCTCTATCTATAATACACTTTATTTAACTAGTTAATAAATAATCTTAAAAAAAAGGATTAGCTATCTTTATTTTAAATAAGAGAGAGAATAAAGAAGAACCTTACAAAAGAGTCAATGCTTTATAAAAAAGAAAGACCAGCTATTTTGATGCTTCAAGATGGGCGGTATTTTGAAGGTGTCAGCTTTGGAGCAACAAAAAAAGTAGGAGGAGAAATTGTTTTTACTACAATTACGGGAGCTGGTTATAATGAAACTCTTACAGATCCATCATACAAGGGTCAAATAGTTGTAATGACACACCCTTTAGTTGGTAATTATGGAGTTCCTGCTTGGGAAAAAGATATATATAGCATTCATAAATATTTTGAGTCAGATTCAATTAAAGTAAGTGGCTTTGTAGTAAATGAATGTTGTAAAAATCCAAGCCATTATGAAAGTAGTAAAACTCTTAATGAATTTCTTCTGGAAGAAGATATTCCTGGAATAGAATGGGTTGATACAAGAGCAATTACTAAAATTTTAAGAGAAGAAGGAGTACAACTTGGTTTACTTGCTGTTTTTAATCCAGGTGAAATCCCAAATATTGAAGAATTAAAAGAAGATGTTAAAAAAGTAAAAGATCCTAACCTTAGGCACTTAGCAAGTGAAGTTTCAACGAAAGAAATAAAATATTTTACTCCATCTAATCCGAAAGGAAAAGTAATAGTATTAGATCTAGGAGTAAAAAATAATATACTCAGAAATCTTGTAAAAAGGAGAATAAATGTAATTCTAGTTCCATATAACTACTCCTTTGAGAGCATTATGGAATTTAACCCAGATGGAGTATTAATTTCAAATGGTCCCGGAGATCCAGCCATATATAGAAATGCGATTGAAGTCGCTCAAAAACTCATTAAAAATGCAATTCCCACTATGGGTATATGCCTAGGTAATCAGATTATTGGTTTAGCTGCAGGTGGATCTTCTTATAAACTAAAATATGGACATCGGGGTGGTAATAAAACCGTTATTAATCCTAATACAAAACAATGTTATATAACTTCACAAAATCATGGGTTTTGTATTAGAGATTTTGAAAAAGGTGGTTTTAACGGATTTCTTGAGAATATCGATGATAATTCGAATGAAGGTTTAATTTCTGAAGATAAACCTATTTTTGCAGTCCAATTCCATCCAGAAGCTTCACCAGGACCTTTAGATTCTCTATATTTATTTGATAAATTTATTGAACTTTTGGGTTTATAAAAATGCCCTTAGATAGAACAATAAAAAAAGCATTGATTCTTGGTTCTGGAGGTATACGTATTGGTCAAGCAGGAGAATTTGATTACTCTGGCAGCCAAGTATTAAAAGCGCTTAAAGAAGAAGGAATTGAGACTATTTTAATTAATCCTAATATAGCAACCATTCAAACTGACCCGCAATTATCAGATCGTGTATATTTACTTCCTATCAATGTAACTTATGTAGAAGAAGTAATCAAAAAAGAAAGACCTGATGGTATATTATTAGCATTCGGTGGGCAAACAGCTCTTAATGTTGGTGTTGAATTAAAAGAACTTGGTATTTTAGAAAAATATAATATTAGAGTCTTGGGAACCCCTATTGAAGCAATTGAGGCCACTGAAGATCGAGATTTATTTGTACAGGCAATGAATAGGGCAAACGCTAAAGTTTGCAGAAGCGTAGCGGTTACCTCTTATAAAGAAGCTATAAAAGCGGCTAAAGTATTTGGTTTCCCTCTCATGATTAGAGTTGCTTATACATTGGGAGGGAGAGGATCAGGAATTGTTGAAAACATGAAAGATTTTGAAAGAATGGCAAGAAGGGGATTAGCTCAATCAAGAATTAACCAGATCCTTATTGAAGAATCTGTTTGGGGTTGGAAGGAAATTGAGTATGAAGTAGTGAGGGATTCATTAGATAATTGTTTTATCAATTGCAATATGGAAAATTTTGACCCAGTAGGTATTCATACTGGAGAGAGTATTGTAATCGCTCCCTCTCAAACATTAACAAATGAAGAGTACCATATGCTTCGTTCAGCTTCTATACGTGTAATAAGAAGTTTAGGAATAATTGGAGAGTGTAATATTCAATATGCTTTAGATCCTTTCTCTAAAGAATTTCGGGTGATCGAAGTAAATGCCCGTCTTTCTAGATCCTCAGCACTGGCTTCAAAAGCCACAGGATATCCATTGGCATACATAGCAGCGAAGTTAGCTATTGGTTATACCTTACCAGAATTAAAAAACAAAATAACGGGTATTACAACAGCCTGCTTTGAACCAGCATTGGATTATTTGGTACTAAAAATCCCTAGATGGGATATGACAAAATTCCAGAAGGTTGATCGTAGAATTGGATCTCAGATGAAAAGCGTTGGTGAAGTAATGGCGATAGGTAGAACCTTCGAAGAAGTTATCCAGAAGGCTATAAGAATGTTAGATATTGGAATGAAAGGATTTGTAGCGAATGAACTGGAGCCTATTGAAGATATTAATGAATTAAAATATGCACTAAAAAATCCTACTGATTTAAGACTTTTTAGAATTGGAGAGGCTATAAAAAGGGGTATTTCAATAGAAGAAATATATCGTTTGGCCAGAGTTGATAAATGGTTTCTTTACAAATTAAAAAATATAATTGATATTGAACGCCAAATACAAGATATTGGTTTATTAAAATCTAGCGATGCTGAAAAAAAATATTGGTTAGAAAGGGCTAAAAGATTTGGCTTCTCAGATGGTCAAAT
Source organism: Promethearchaeota archaeon (assembly GCA_016840545.1). Classification (GTDB taxonomy): domain Archaea; phylum Asgardarchaeota; class Lokiarchaeia; order Sigyniarchaeales; family SOKP01; genus SOKP01. The sequence continues at coordinate 4,543 of JAEOSD010000001.1, read as the reverse complement.
TGCTAAAATAATGGGAGTAGATACTATTTTTATAAGACAAATGCGTAGAAAATTAAATATCCATCCTTTTGTAAAGAGAATTGATACTTTAGCAGCCGAATGGCCTGCAAAAACAAATTATCTTTATCTTACTTATAGTGCTTCAGAACATGACATCGATTTTGAGCAAGAATATAAATCTAATCTTAAAAAAGTAATAGTTTTAGGCTCTGGAACATATCGTATTGGGGCTTCAGTAGAATTTGACTGGGGATCAGTAAATTGTCTATGGGGTTTGAAGAAATTAGGAATTGATCAAGCAATTATGATAAACTATAATCCAGAGACGGTTTCTACTGATTATGATGTTTCAGATAAATTATATTTTGAAGAATTATCTGGAGAGAGAGTTCTTGATATTTGTGAATTAGAAAAAGCCATGGGTATTGTTGTTTCAGCAGGAGGTCAAATTGCCAACAATTTAGCAGCTAAATTTGCAAAATATTCAGAATTCTTTCGGAAAACAAATTTAAAGATTCTTGGCACTCATGGCACACGAATAGATATGGCAGAAGATAGAAGTAAATTCAGTGCATTATTAGATCAATTAGAAATAAGGCAACCAAAATGGAAAGCATTAACAACAAAGGAAGATGCTCTAAAGTTTGCCAAGATAGTAGGATACCCTATTTTAGTAAGACCTTCTTATGTATTAAGTGGAGCTGCTATGAGAGTTTCTTATGATGAAAAAACTTTACAAGATACTCTCGATCTTGCTGCTTCAGTATCAAAAGAATATCCCGTTGTAATAACAAAATTCTTTACAAATGCGAGGGAAATTGAATGCGATGGGGTCTGTGATGGTGAAACCGTATTTATTGGAGCAATAGTTGAGCATATTGAGAACGCAGGTGTTCATTCTGGTGATGCAAATATGGCAATCCCCCCTCAAACTATTTCAGAGAATATAATAAAAAAAATTGAAGAGTATACAAATAAGATTGCACTTGCTCTTAAAATTCAGGGGCCATTCAACGTTCAATACTTAGTTAAAAACGGAGAAGCATATGTAATTGAATGTAATTTAAGATCTAGTCGAAGTATGCCTTATGTTTCCAAAACTAGAGGAATTAATCTCATGAAACTAGCAGCTGAGATTATTATGGGAAAGTTGATTCCTAATAAATTGAAAAACCTCCCCTATGGAAATTTTGTATCTATTAAAGCTCCAATGTTCTCTTTTATGAGATTAGACAAAGCAGATCCTATTTTGGGGGTTGAGATGGCTTCCACAGGAGAGATAGCCTGTATGGGTAAGGACTTCCCCGAAGCACTAATTAAAGCTTTAGAAGCGACAGAACAGGAAATACCTATTGAAGGGGGGAATATTTTAATCTCAGTAGGTGGAGAAAAATTAAAAAAGCAGGTTATACCTTTAGCTAAAAAAATAAAGGAGTTAGGATTTACTATTTTTGCAACGGAAGACACAAAAAGAGCTCTAAACAATAATGGAATTGAAGCTGTACGGCTTTATAAAGTTCATGAACAGGGAATGGAACCTAATATTATGAGTTGTTTACAAAACGGTCGCATCGATATGGTTATTAATATACCTCTTCCCACAACTGTAGAAGAAAAATTTAATACTATTATGGAAGATGAATATAAGATTAGAAGGATGGCTATTGATTTTAATATACCTGTTATAATTAACTTGCAATTAGCTGAAGCTATTATAAATGCTATTGAAAAATTCCGGAAGAAAAAGGTTGAGATAAAATCTCTTAATGAATATCATCAATCGTTAAAAGAAATTTATTGGTAAAATAAAAAAAATTGATTTTTAAAATTAAAAAATACTTCTCTATCGTTGAATCTTTGTGAATAACCAAGGCACTAAAGTAGTTAATAATATTGCTAAGATGAAATACTGTATAAAATCCCAAATTTGACCTAAATCATCTAAAGGAATGAATCCTAAACCTAAATAAAGACCTAACGTAATTACAATCCCTATTGCAAAGTTAATTAATTTTTGCATTGTACTAATTTCTTTTGGATCATATCCAATTTTCTCATTTCCTATAATGTATCCTAAAGATAAACCCATCATACCACCACACATTAACCCGTAATCAAGTTCAGTGTATGGGAAGATTAAAATAGCTATAATGAATAATACAATAGGAATGATTATTGATAATAATATCTTGATCATTAAACTAAACTTGGTTATAATTTCTGAAAGTTTTGGTTCTAATACTATGAAAATTGTTAACCATATCATTCCAAATAATAATCCTCCCCAAATATCTTGAAGATCATGAGCCCCTATTATTACTCTTGAAATCGCTATTAAATATACAAGAATTATGAAAATCCATGAAACTACCTTATTATTCTTTTGATAAGCCTCATAACCTATATATCCATATCCCGCTACCCCCTGTTGAGAATGTCCTGAAGGAAAACCAGGCCCTTCTACATTTGCCTTTATATTTGTCCATGGTCTTGGATCCTGTCCAATATCTTTTGCAATTGAATTAACAAAATATGAACCTAAAAGGCTTAATGCTAAATTTTTCGCAAAGGCAACATCGTAGACATACCATACTATTACTATTACTACTATTAAAAAAGTAGTGTCTCCTAGATAGCTTATTGCAGTGAAAATCGTATAGGTTATATCATTATTGTAGAAAAATTCACAAATGGTGATATTATATCCTAGTAATATTAAAATTAGACCAACAAAAAAAGTAATCACTGCTATAATAACGATGAATAGGAACAATTTTTTAGATAAAATTTCATTTTTATTCATACAATTTTCCCTTTTTGCTAAAGAAATTAAAAAGATAACTTGTTTAATCATATTTTTATAAACTTATATAAAAAAATTATGCAAGATTTTTTATCTTAAAATTAATCTTATTCTAAAATTAATTATTTCTATCTTAATAGAAAGCTTGAAAAATATTAAAAAACTTAATAAATTTTATAAATGCTTAGAGATTTGGCAAAGAAAATAAGTAAAACTAATGGATTCAGGTGTTAAATTAATTTATTATCGTGGATATATTTTGATTCGGCTTAGGATTATTGATACTCAATGGGATATTGTTAAAAAGTTAAAAGAATTTAATTTAAACAGCTCTGATGAAAATTGGAAAATCTCTTATGCTACTCCTACTTATGGTGGATGGGATTTATTAATAGAATGTATTTTCAGTAATTTAGAAGATTTAGATAAAATTATTTCATTTTGTAGAACTGATAATGATTTAAAAAAGTGGATAGAGACAACAACAACTTTAATTAGTATAAGAAAAAATTTTAAGCTTTAATTAAAAAATTAGATAAGATTATTTATTATAATTTCAGAAATATCTGAAGAATATTCCCCTGTTCTTCTTATACTTTCAATTATATATCCCAATTCAACAGCAAATTGGGAACTGTTCTCTGAATTAAATCTAATTTTTTCACAAGCATCTGTTAAGTTTTTTATCGATTCAATATTTTCATCGGCAAGCCTTAAATCTTTTTGAAGCCATGCATCTAAACTAATGTTAAGTAATTCTAATGAAATTTTGCTTGCATTTGTAATGCTTTTAAATAATTTTTTGTCAAAGATTTTATAATCTATTTTTAAAACATTTTTCGCTATTTTAACTGCGTGGTCACCAATTCGCTCTAAGTATTTACTTATTAATTGAAAATTACTCGCATCTTCTAGCGTAATATTCATTTTCTGGCACAAAATTATATCCCTAAGGACTATATGGGATTGTCGTTCAACCAACCAATTAAGTCTATCTATTTGGTCATCTCTATAGATAACTTTATTTGCTAATTCTCTATCTCCTGTTTCTAACGCCTTAACCGCATCCTCATGCATAGATTGAGCTAATATATACATACGTTTGATGGTTTTTTCGAAAGGCATCTCTTTAGGATTAACTAAATCTTTAATAAAGACATACTGATTTGTTTCCTCGATGATTTCTGGGCCCACAGCAATGTTGATAAAACTTTCTATGCATTCTCTTATTTTTGATTCAAACTTAGGCTTGCTCGTTTTAATTTTTATTATAGTATAGCCCATAATATAAGCTCCAATTAGCAATCGAAATAAGAAATTAGTGTTATTTATATCATCTACATCGATTAATTTCTCTTTTATATATTCTTGAGAGCTTATATAGGGAGTAATTAATAAATTACCATCAGGTTGAGATAGGACACCGACAGTATCTTTTGCTTCAATGCCATGTTTTTCAATCCATTCCTTTGGAAGACTGATAATATAAGAAGAACCGCCTGTTTGCTGAACCCGCCTTGTATCAATATTATATTCCATTTTTAATCCTCTAACTTTTTAATATTATATCTATATAGAATTTTAAATGTCAATATTGAGTTAGTTTAGTTATATAAAATAAATATTTGATCAATTTAAAATAATATCTATATATTCTATATATATGATTTTCATAAAAGTTATTCATTTCAGTATCAAATAAAAATTTACAATAAATATATAGAAATGATTAATCAAAAA
>JAEOSD010000160.1 GCA_016840545.1 Promethearchaeota archaeon | reverse complement strand
TCCACATTAAATTAGAGTTAATTCTCTCTTATTAAAATTATCTAATTATTCATTTGAAAAATAATATTAGTAATCTAATTTTAGATAATGGAAATTGCATGATTTTAGTAAATTATAAATATGTAAATTGTTTTGAATATAAAGGTAAGATTTTAATAATAATAAATGGAGTAATAAATGGGTGAACGATAATGAGTAATGTAACCGCAAAAAATTATATACTATCGATGGAAAAAGATCCTAAAGACCCGAGAGAGGGAAATTATTTAGATCTTTGCCATAAAGATTTTAGAAACTTCAAAGAGAAAAATGGAAAGGATATTATAGAATTTCTAAGTAAATTAATTAAAGAGCAAGAAGGAAGAGGCAATAGACCAGAGATAATTCGTAACCAAGAGATTAATTTAGAAAACGTAGTGAAATTGTTAAAAGAAGGAAATGATATTAAGGCATTTTCAAATTTCCATAGGACATTTGGTAGTTCATATTGCAAAGATCAAGAAGCTAGGGGTATTAAACCTACTGTATTAATCCAACAAAAGGAAAATCTAAAAAATGTTAGAAAGTTAATCAATGAAGGTAAAGATAGAACTGCTTTTTCATTGTTTCATCGAACGTTTCCTTATTGTATGCCTTATAGGTGAATTTAAAGAAACTTAAAAATACTGCTTAAAATACATTCAATAGTTACTAGCTTTTAGATTATACTTTTCAATTTCTTTAGCAGTTTTTAATAATTTTTGGAGCGTATTAAGATCAAGATCCTCAGTTTCAAAAATAACATGTTGACAGTCATATTTAGTAAAATCATTTTCAATAATATTGATGTTGAATATTTGTTGGTCTTCCCATAATCGAGAACCAGGATATGGAGTTGCTACAAAATAGTTAATTGTATCATTCTTATCGAAAGGTAACCTTTTAATGAAATTTATAGTTTTAAAAAAGGTTTTTTCAGTTTCCCCTGGTAAACCAAGTACAAAATATGCTTGAATTGGAATCTGATACTTTTTTAAATTAGTAATACCCTCTATTACTTCTTTTGGATTCTGATACTTAAAGTTTTTCTTTAAAACTTCAATGCTGGCTGATTCTATCCCTGTTGCAATTAATTTGCATCCCGCAGTTTTTAGTAGTCGGGCTTCTTCCTCAGTTAGATTATCTACTCTTAATTCACAACCCCAAGGAATACTTATATTATTTTTAATGAACATATTACAAAAATTCTTGAAGAAATCCTTATCAATATTGATATTATCATAGAAGTTAATGTAATTATAATTTTGGAATGAAATTATATCCCTGATTTCAGAGAGAATTGAGCTTATACTTCTAATCCTAACTTTTTTAAATAAATTTTGTCTGGAGCAAAATGAGCACTGGAATGGGCACCCTCGGTTTATGATAACATTGGCTACTCTATAATAATGTTGAATATGTTCTAATTTATAGCGTGCTGGTAAAGGAATAGTTTCAATATCAACAGGTTTAGGAGAGCCTGTAAAAATTAGTTTACCTTCAGAATTAATAAAAGCTAATCCTTTAATTTTTTGTAAATAAGATTCATAATTCCGAATTTTTTTATTAGTATTTATCATTGTTCTTAGAATCTCTACTAATCGTAAAAACGAATTTTCAGATTCACCTATACAAATAAAATCAATAATATTCTGGGATTGTAAAATTTCCTCATAAAGGAATGAAACATGAGGCCCTCCTAAGATAACATATTTTCGATCATCATATTTTTTAATAATATTAGCAATTTTTAGTGTTAAATTAAAGGTATTAGTCAGTGAAGTTATCCCTATTATCTTATAATTTTGAATTTTTTCTATTATTAATTCTTCTAATTTAGTGCCTTTTAAATCAAGAAATTGTTCTAAATCTAAAATATCTACATCTAAATTATTTTGATCTAATACTGCCGCTAAATATAATATCCCTAAACTTGGCTCCCTAAAATATTCACTCTGGAACTCTGTAGGTTTAGTAGTTTTAGAATTAATTAATAAAATCATATCGAACTGGTTATTTATTTTTACTTTAATCTAAGTTACGACCCTGATTTAATTTTTCATCTGGAATTTTCTCTGGAATATTGAAAGATTCTATTAAAGAATCAATTTTTCCAGGTCTATTAAATTTTTCTTCAGGAATTACTGGAACTTTCAACTTTATACTGTCATATTTTTCATAATCTGGAATAAAGAGCTCAATACCTTGTATTGCGCGATCTTTAACAATAACACGAAGAGAATAGTTACGATCATTAAAAAATGTAAATCCATTGTTTAACCGCCCCATTTTTACAAATTCTCTTTTTGCCTTTTCTTCTTTTAGAAATAATTCCATTATATCTTCTTCTGAATATAATATTCCACCAATAATCACAAAAATTCTCTTGAAATTTTCAGGTAAGGGATATTCTTTTATGGTTTCAACTACTTTTTTCAATCGAGGATTGTGAATGACGAGATCACCTGTAGTTGAAGCTGTTGAGGGATCAGGAAAATCACTTTTTTCAATTGATCTAGCTCTCCCTTCCCCCAATGGTTTATCTAAAATTTCTTGAAATTCAAGGTCATCTCTAGAGTATATATTTAAGGGATATACTCGATAGAACAATCTAAGTTGTTTACGGAGCATACTTGCAAGTATTCCGCCAAATATTTGTAATTTTAAAGAACTTATTGGACCATTATAGGTTAGAATTTTTTTAGTATCATGATCTACGAGTAAGTAAACTTTATGGCTATTGTAATCATTTAATACGTCTCTTACAGTTTCTCCTTCAGTAACTTCCACCATTAAAAAATAGGGAAATTCTCTTAACTCAAGGACTTCAAAAATTTGCATTTAACCAAATCCCAACTATTCTATAATTATAGGTAATGATCTTCATAATAAATTTTTTTATTTTTATTTAATTGCCAGAGAAATTGTGAAATCAATAAAATTTTTAAGTTTTAGGAGATTTTTCATAGTAGTTCTCTCTTTAGAAGTTTGATAAACATGAGTTCAGAGAAAAGAATATTTAAACTTAACATTTCTGGTGGGAATACAGGTCCCGGAAAAGGATTAACTAAATTAATTGAGATTGATGAGAAAAAATTCAGATTTGAAGGTATGAAAATTGGGGATACTATTAAGGGAGGTTTAGTAGGGTTTCCAAATTATGAATTTAAAATCACTGGCGGTTCAGATTCAAGTGGATTTCCAATGAGAAGAGATGTCCATGGACCTGTTAAGAAAAGGATTTTAGTTTCCAAACGCGGAACGGGCTATAAACCCAAAAGAAAAGGGCAAAAAAGGAGAAAAACGGTACGAGGAAATGAAATAACTTTTGATATGACGCTGATTAATCTTAGTGTGGTCAAATATGGTGAAACTGAATTATTCAAAGCTAAAAAAGAGGAATAGGTATTTCAACTAGTTTTGAGATGAAGAATGGATGGTTAAAGTAAAAAAGTGCTCATTCTGTGGATGGGACATCCCTATCGGAAGAGGACATATGTTTGTGAAAAAAGACGGAACTCTACTAAATTTTTGTACGAAAAAATGCCGCAAAGCTATGTTGTTATACAAGAAGAATCCACGTAAAACACGCTGGACCTCATTTTATGGGAAGCAGTAAAATAAACAGTCAATAAAACCTTATTTTAGAAACTTAAATTAACCACAAAAATTTTAAATTTTCCATCCCCTCTTAAATATGTGAAAAAGCGAAATTATCTTTATATTTTTTATATTATTTGTTTATTTTTCGGCCTGTTTATTATGAAAGGGTATGCTAATCCTATTGTTGCTTATCCTTCAGAAGATCCTATAATACGGACAATTATCTTAACAAATATGTTCTTTATTGGTACCGCTATTGAATATGCAATCTTTAAGAAGGGTGTGGTAAAGAGACCTAGTAATAAAAAATTATTTTCAACTTGTGTTAAAGTAAATTTTGTGACCTTTCCTCTTACTCAAATCTTGGCTTATATCATATATATTTATTTATCCTCTTACTTTTGGTTTTATATTTTGGGAATAGAGATTTTAGTAATAATAATTGAATGGCTTCTTTTACGTATTGAATTTAATAAAATTTTAATGGAATCTATGACCTCTAAACATATTTTGCAATACACGACAATGGCAAATTTTAGTTCATTTTTACTTGGATTATTGGCCTTCGCTATTCCTACTTTTACTTACTCTTTTTAAAATAGAAATTATTATAATAATCGAAACAATACTCGTAATTCCCAGAAATGAAAAGATGTAAATATCACGATAATCAATTTGCTGATATGGAGGAGGTATCCCATTAGGTTTGGGATTTTTTACAAAAACGGTTCTATCTTCATGATTATTCCAAATATTTACATACCCACATCTGCATAACATATATAGATTATCTTGAGAATCAATCGCAATGGCATTAATATTATCGTAATATGATCCTCCCCAAAAGTAGTTCGTTATTACTTGTCCAGAACTATTTAACCTTAATATTCCTATATCTGTGCTTGTTCTATAAGTATTATAAATAATAGCAATATCTTGTTGAGATGTAATTCCTATATCAAGATATAATGTAGTGGCATAGGAAGGTCTAACATTATAATCAGCTAGCGAAAAGTTCCAACAAAAACTTAAATTAGGATCGAATTTTAGTAAAAATGGTTCAGAATAAATTATGTAATTTCCCTCCCTAATTAAAGGGATGTCTGTATAGATGTATATATTATCGAGAAAAAATATCTGAAAATTTTGAACCGGACGATAGTCTGTATTATTTACAATATTAGATTGATAAGTTATATTTCCTGAGCTATTAAGTTTTAAAAGCCATAAATCATAATTATAATCTGGTAATTCTGTATATCCACTTACAATAATATTCTCATCAGAATATACTTTTAGACTATTAGCATTTATATCCAATTCTTTATACCATATCATTGAACCGGAACTATTATATTTAAACAGATAATGAGAACCACAAAGATAGACACAATTATTAGAATCTATTTCTATCTTTACGAAGTAAGTCTTATTATAAGCATCTAACTTTTTATTCCATACTAAATTCCCAGAATGGTTAAATTTTAAGAGAAATGCCTTTTGATTAGTATAATTAGTCCCAGAAATATATATAGAATCATTTAAATCCACTTTAAAAGAATGTATATCATAATTTGAATCCAACATTTTAAACCATAATAATTCCCTTAAGATATTAAATTTCAATAGAATATAATTACTATCAAACCAAGCAATCATACAAAGATTAGATTTTGAATCGAAATCAAAATCAATTAAAACCCCATCAGTTAATGGGTCTTGCCATAAACATGTACCTGATCCGTCATATTTAGCTATATAAGCGATATCAGAAGAATATATCCTATAGCCTATGTAAAAACTATCATTTAATGTCTTCAAAATAGGAAAGTCTGTAAATTCATTTGGTTGTATTAATACTGACCATGAATCTTCATTTTCTAAATCTATATCTATCCTATCAGAGTAATTTGGGGATAAAATTAGTTGTTTTAAATTAAAATTAGACAACAATAAAAGAGAAATTATAACAAGAATGTATCGTTTTGGGCTTTTCATCTATTTAAAGGTGGAAATTTATTTTCCTTAGATGAATTTGTTTTTGTTAATTTATATTTTTAACTCTACATATCGAAAAGTTTCTTTTCTTATTGGAGTCGTGAAAATTTTAGTAAATCATCAATTAAATCAACATTCCGAATAATCTAAAAATTTAGAAAACTTTTTTTTTAATCATTAACTATATATCTATGTAATTATAACCCAAGGAGAATGTTGTCATATTATTATACCAATTCGCTGTTTCAGCTGCGGGAAACTGATCGCCCATACCTATAAACCTTATCTTGAAATGATTGAAAAAGGAGAAAATTCCGATGAGGCGTTCACTAAATTAGGTCTTAAAAGGTTCTGCTGCAGAAGAATGATCGTCTCTCATGTAGAATTGATTACTGACCTTTTAAAGTTCTCAAGACTTCAATAAAAGAGATAAGATTAAAAAGAGAATTTTTATTAAATCTATGAGAGATCTTCTGAAAAATTTTTACTGAAAGCTCAAAACTTATCATTAAATTTATAAAAGAAATATTAGTTTCGGCTTTTTGTAAAATCAACCCTTAAATCTTTTTTGAAGTGTCTTGTTGTGTAATAAGAAAGCCAAAATAAGAAATCCAAATCCAAATATTATAAGAAATCCAAAATCAATAAATAAGCCAAAGGATCCAAAAGTGCTCGATTTTCCAAGCCCA
>JAEOSD010000159.1 GCA_016840545.1 Promethearchaeota archaeon | reverse complement strand
ATATTCCTTAAAAATATTGGTTGCGAATATGTAATATTGGGACACAGTGAAAGAAGAGATATTTTTCAAGAGACTGATGAAATAATAAATAAAAAGTTGAAAAAAGCTTTATTTATAAGTTTAAATCCTATAGTATGTATAGGAGAACACCTTAAAGAAAGAGAAGCTGGTAAAACGAAAGAAATCATTCTTAATCAATTCATGAATACTTTCAAGGATCTTACTAAAGAAGAAATTAGAAAAATTATAATTGCTTATGAACCAATTTGGGCAATAGGAACAGGTAAAACTGCTACACCAGAGCAGGCTGAAGAGATACATCTCTATATTCGTGAATTATTAGAAAACAATTATGATAGAGATACAGCTCAAAGCGTAAGAATTCAATATGGTGGTTCAATAAAACCAAATAACGCTGAAGATCTATTTAGGAAAGAGAATATTGATGGAGGTTTAGTAGGAGGCGCATCTTTACAAGCAGAATCCCTATTTGAGATAGTAAAAGCTGCGCAACTAACTTTAAAGTAGATTTATTATCAAATTTATCCAAGAATTTGATTAAATTTTGCGGCTAATGTTCCAGGAAATTCTCCTAAGTATGATTGAGGCTCAGCGAACAATAGATAAAAGTATGATTCAAACAAACCATTAACTGTTGGTCCTACTCCTGACTTAATAATATACACCCATATTTGCTCTTGTGAAAGATAAGACTGCCTATAAATCCATTCCATAGGAGATATTTCAGGAAAAATTCCAATGTGTCTGAGAATTGTATCAATATCATTTAAAGAATATTTTTTTCCAAATACGATAATTGGTGATAAATCAAATGAAGTAATGCATATTCCGTTAAGACCGTAACCTTTCATTTCACTTAGTAGATTATTTCCTAGCTTTGATATTTCATGCGTATTCGTTTGAATTCGATTTCTTGCTTCTTTATCCATCAGAATATCGAGGATTAAGTCTTCCTCATTTTGTAAAAGTTCTAATGCAGAATCAAGAGGAATTTTTTCTGCTATAATTAAATTATACACTAGCTTTATTTTCTGATGAACTGATTTATGTAATAAATAAGGTTCTGTTTGAGTAGTTATCAATACATCTCCATTATATTTTGAATCTTTATCAAAATAGGTAGCTTTTTTATTTGAATTAAATTCAAGAATTTCTATTTTTTTATCTAAGTTACGCGCAAATTCAAATAACGCAGAAACTAGACCCGCATTAAGTTCAAAAGAACTGACAGGGTCTAAATTTAAGACAGGATCTGATTTGTTTTCGGAAAAATCAAAAAATCTTAAAAATAATGTTACATTTTTAGGTGGATCTTTCACTTGTAAGTGGTAATAAGGAAATCCAGTGTTGGTTATGACTGAAAGTTCGTAAAAAGTCATATTTTTTGATTTTAATAATAAGGTTTCATCAATTAATTTATGGTATATCTACTAATAATGATTTAAGTATAAATATTTAAATTAATTGAGTTAATATCTATGTGATAATCGGCAAAACAAAATAATTTTAACGATTTTTTTCTTTTGAAATAATCATTTTCTTATTTTAAAATAATAGCAGGTCTTCCAGGTAAAGCCTGAATTGCCTTTTTTTCATGTGAATCTCTTTCATGCAGAATTTTAATAGGGCATAGATATTTTTTTTCAAATAATGATTTTATTTCGGTAAAGAAAAGATATTCTTCAGCCGCAGTAAGGGGGGATCTCATATATTTGCCGCGATTCTTTAAAAGATTTCCTACAATTTGGGATATAAATTTACTATTCTTCCTATAATCATCATTTTTCATTACTTCTTTAATGATTTGCTTATGATCTTCCATAATTTCGACTAGTTCTAGTAAATCCGAAACTAAATTATATTTCCAATCTTCAGCAACGATAATTGATAGTTCCTTAATGTCAGTTATTTTGATAATATGTAAAATATTATTTACTGAATCCATTGTATTATTTAGAAGTTTCCATTTATAATCATTTTCAACAGTTAAAACATTTTCACTGTATGAGGGCCATGGTGCTAAGCTCAAAAAATCTTGATTTCCTAAAGTCTCCCAGATCTCCTCAGAGATATGAGGAGTAATTGGGTGTAATAATAGGACTATTTTTTCTTTACACATTTCAAAAATTTTTTTGTTTACCCCTTCAAGTTTATATTTGTTCAATTCTGAAACGAATTGAATAATTTCATTAATAGAATCTCTTATTGCAATTTTGTCTAAGCTTTCAGTAACATTTTTGATAGTCCTGTTTAAATAATATTCAATTAGAATATCTCTTATATTTCTCTCTTTTCTAATTTTGTCTACAGGTTCACGCATTAAGGTGAAAAACTTCTTAATAAATTTAAATGCAAAATCAACACCTTCATCAGACCATTCCAGTCCTGATTTTGGACTAGCACCAAATAATATAAAGAATCTTGCTGCATCAGCACCATAATTATCCATTATACTAATAGGATCTACTGTATTCCCGAGACTTTTACTCATTTTTACACTTTTTAATATATATTTTGTACCACATCGTTTACATTCTTTATTATGCATGTCTGCTTTCATAGCAAATGCTTCACACATTGGGCAATATGGGTGTGCTTTATTTATCATACCTTGTGTTAATAATCTTTGAAATGGCTCATCAAGAGAGTGCAAATTTAGGTCTCGAGCAACTTTAGTAAAAAATCTAGCATATAATAAATGCATAACTGCATGTTCTATTCCACCAATATATTGATCAATATTACCCCAATAATCTACAAGGTTTTTTCTATATGGAAGATCTTTTGATTCGGGGTCGCAATATTTAAAGAAATACCATGAACTATCAATAAATGTATCCATTGTATCAGTTTCTCTCTTAGCGGGTTTATTACATTTTGGACAGTTCACATTAGCATAAATTTTACTCGTTTTCAATGGGTTTCCTTTGCCTGTAAATTTAACGTCTTCTGGTAGTTTCACAGGTAAATCTTCATAAGGTACAGGTACAGTTCCGCAACTTTCACAATAAATAATAGGTATTGGACAACCCCAGTATCTCTGACGTGAAATTAACCAGTCTCTTAATTTATAATTAATAGTAGCAAAACCTATTTCTAACTGTTCTAATTTTTCAGTAATTACATTTATTGCATTTCTATTTTCTATACCATTAAACTCACCAGAATTAAATAAAATTCCATCACTTACATAAGCTCTGTTCATTTTCTCAGGATTTAATATATAATCATATGGTTGAATCACTACTTTGATTGGAATGTTGTATTCTTTAGCAAATTCGAAATCTCTTTGATCATGGGCAGGAACGGCCATAACTGCACCGGCACCATATTCATAGATGACAAAATTTCCAATGTAAATAGGCAGCCTTTCATTATTTATTGGATTTATAGCATACTTGCCAATAAACATCCCTTTTTTTTCAATATCAATATCAGTTCTTTCAAATTTATTCTGTTTTACTACTTCTGCATAAAATTGCTCAAATTCTTTAAAATAATTAGTATTTTCAACCCATTCTCTAATCCATGGATGTTCGGGTGCGAAAACCATAAATGTGGCACCGAATAACGTATCTGCTCTAGTTGTAAATATATCAATAGTGCGATCTTCTCCTTCTATTGGAAATTTAATAATTGAACCTTCTGATTTTCCAATCCAATTGGATTGCATTGTTTTTACTTTTTCTGGCCAATCAACAATATTCAAACCCTCGAGTAATTCCTCCGCATAAACTCTTATTTTTAAAAACCATTGAGTGAGAAACTTTTGTTCTACATCTGTATTACATCTCCAACATTTTCCTCCTTGAACTTGCTCGTTAGCAAGCACTGTAGCACAATCAGGGCACCAATTTACATATGACTTTTCTCTATATGCTAGTCCTTTTTCAAACATCTTTAAAAAAAACCATTGATCCCATTTAAAATAATTTGGATCATGACTATATATCATCCTCGTCCAGTCATATGAAAGACCTATACGTTTTTGTTGTTGTTGAATAGCATTAATATTCGAATCGGTCCATTTTCTGGGATCAACTCCATGATCTATTGCAGCATTTTCAGCTGGTAACCCAAAAGAATCGTATCCCATGGGATATAAAACGTTAAAGCCACACATTCTCTTATAACGCGCAAATGTATCCCCAATAGAATAATTTCTTAAATGTCCCATATGTAATTCTGATGAAGGATACGGGTACATCTCAAGAACATAATATTTTAGGTCTTTTTTAGTTAAATCTTCCTTAACCTCAAAGATTTTACTCGTTTCCCACTTTTCTTGCCACTTTTTCTCAATTATATTTGGATCGTATTCAAACATAGAAATGAACCCTAATTAATCTAAAATTGCTTAACTAAATATTATTTTGAATAATTTATTCATTAAATTTTTTTTGAAATAGAGATTAAATTTATTGTAAAAAACTTAACATAATTATAAACTGTAGAAAGCTTAATGACTATTGAAAAAATTAGAGTTTCTGTTGGAAGCGCTGTAGTTTTAGGATTATCTCAAAGTAATAAATTTAATGTTGAACCAACTACTTGCTACATCATGACATACCTAAAAGGGCATTGTACAGCAAATTGTGGATTTTGCCCTCAAGCTAGAGACTCAGAAGGCTCTGTAGAGTTTTTATCACGAATTAATTGGCCAGTTTTTGAATTTAAAGAATTTTTAACGAAATTGAATTATATGCCTCCTCATAAAAGGTTTAAAAGAATTTGTATACAAACACTGAATTATGACCAAAATTTTGATGATTTAGTCGAGATTATAACTAAAATTAAGAGAAATTCAAACACCCCTCTCTCTATTGCAATACCTCCCATGCCAAAAAATAAATTAAGAGATTTGAAATTAATTGGCGTCGAGAGGATTGGAATCGCGTTAGATGGCTCTACAGAAGAGATTTTTGAAAAGATCAAGGGAAAAGGGGTAAATGGACCTTATAATTGGAATTTACATCTTCAAAGCCTAAATGATGCATTAGAAATATTTTCAGTAGATTTTGTGACCACTCATCTAATAATCGGGTTAGGAGAAACTCCACAACAGGTTTTAGAACTGATTGAAAGATTACATAACTTAAAGATCAAGGTAGGTCTATTCGCTTTTACACCTATAAAAGGAACTATACTTCAGAGTAACTTAAGACCTGATATTATTATGTTTAGGAAAATCCAACTTGGAAGATATTTGATAATCAATGAGAATAAAGAATTAAAAGATTTTACCTTTAATTTGGAAGGAGATATAATCAAATTTAACTTAAATAAAAACGAATTAAAAAATATAATTGAAAATTCTAATGCCTTTATGACAACTGGATGTCCTGGTTGTAATCGTCCCTTTTATACATCAAAACCTTCCGGACCAATTTATAATTACCCTCGAGACTTAACTAAAACTGAGCAAGAAGAGATTTATCAATCACTTTTAAAATGTATGTATTAATATATTGTGAAGAACCATGGAAAAATGGAGATTTATACCAATACAAACTAAAAATGGTTATTGGAACATGGCTTTAGATGAGGCTATTTTGAAGTCAGTAATAAATAGAAAATCTCATTATACTATCAGATTTTATAAATGGAAACCATCGACAGTTTCAATAGGTTTAAACCAAAGTCTTTCGGCAGAGGTAAATTTGAATGTTGTTAAAGAAAATGGTTTTAATATTGTTAGGAGAATTACTGGAGGGGGCGCGGTTTTTCATGATGAATTAGGGGAAATTACTTATTCAATCGCATGTTCCCTACACTTTTTAGAAAAACTTAATGCGAAGAAGGTAATTGAGCAATTTGAAATAATTGAAACAGGTATAGTAAATGGATTAACTTCCTATGGATTAAAACCAGAAAAGGGTATTATACATTGCCCTGCAATATTTTTAAATGGTAAAAAATTTTCTGGTAATGCTCAAGTAAGAAAAAAGGGTTATCTCCTGCAACATGGAACTATCCTATTAGAAATTAATCCTGAATTAATGTATTCTGTATTAAAAGCTCCTCATAATGTATCAAAATCAAAAATGGTTAGATCTGTTTATTCTAAATGTGTAGGTATAAGGGAACAACTCCAAGATTACAATGAAAATGATCTATTATCTTCTTTGAAAGGTGGATTTGAGTCCACTTTAAGAATAAAACTGGAAGAAGGTAATTTCACTGAATTTGAGTTAAATTTAGCAAGAAAATTGATGATGGAGAAATATTCAAAGGATAATTGGTTAAAGAAATATGAGTAAACCGAAGAATTTATTAGATAAATTTAAAAATGGAAACCCCTCTTGGTCTGATTACTCGAGATTTTTA
>JAEOSD010000039.1 GCA_016840545.1 Promethearchaeota archaeon | reverse complement strand
GATTTCACAAGAAGATATATTAAGAAGTTTCACATTATTTGATATTTTAACTTTTTATCTTTTAAATCAAAGACGCATGTATATTTGGATTAGTAAAAAAGCTCCTCAGTCATTAAAAAGTCATATTCCTTCGATTCGAGAAATATTTCTAAGAGATTATCCTAATTTAAAAATCCTACGTAATTTCACGGTAGAATTTGGTTCTGAACCTTTAGCATTTTTTGAAGCTATTGAAGTTTCAGAAGAGAAGTATAGGGAGTATCTTAATGAATTAGAAACAAAATTGCTCCCAGTACTATCTGGAATAAATCGATTAAAAGATGAGGCAGATAAAAATTTCATTTCAGAAAAATATGAAAAGTCAATTATTTTTGCTCAAAAAATTATAGAATTAGCAAAAGAAATTGATGATAAGTCTCTCGAAATAAATCTCCTCAATTTTATTGAAGAGGCAAAGTCTAGAGCGAAAGCTAAAGAGGTAATAGATCAAATTGAAAATGAATGTAGAATTAAAATGCATATATTTGATAATTTAAATAAAGCTGAAGAATATAAAGAAGCTCATAAAATAGTAATGGAGTTCCGAAAAAAATACGAACGCGATTATAACTTACTTTCAATATCAGTAGCCCAAGAATTGCTATTAAAAGATGAAAATATGCTTTATAATTTAAGGCAAGAAGAACAATTACTAAAAGCTAAACTTGATGTGTTAGAAAATGAAATAGAGAGTTTAATATCAATTAACAAATTAAATCAAGCAGAAAGAATTTTAGAAGAAAATAAAAGTTTAACAGATAAAGTAATTGATAAAGAGATAACAAACAAGTGGGATTCATTAAGAAATAATTATTTAAAAATAAAGGAACTTAAAAAGAAAGAACTTGAAGAATTAAATGATAATGCACTTAACTTTCTTAAAAAACGTAATATATTAAAAGCTATAGATAGTTATGACGAAATTATTGATAGATTAGAACAATTTATCGAATAAATTTTTTTATTTGTGTTTTTAATGAGTTTAGAGCCTGAAAGATTGGAAGATAGGAAAAAAAAGATCATTATTATTTCAGAGATTGACGAGTTAAAGGTAATTGCAAATAATCATTACCTTATGGGCAAATATGATGATGCTATAAAAACCGCAAAAGAAATTATTGACCATGCAAAAAAAGTTGAAATGAATTCTATAATAAGGGAACAAGAAAAATTTATAACCAATATATATCAAATTATTGAAAAAGAAGACCAAAAATCTTTTATAGTTGACGATTTTGAAGATTTAAAAATTAAATTTGAAGAATTATCTAATAATAAAAGATTTGAGGAAGCTCATGGAGTAGTTGAAAAATTCAAGCAAAAATATGATAAAATAATTGAATTAAGTCCAAACTTATCAATAAAAGAATTATTTGAAGAAGAACAGAAAATTTGGAATAGGTATTCTACTGAGCAAAATAACATGATAAGCCAATTAGAACCGCTGGAAATACAATTAGAAAGTTATTTGAGCACTAATAACGTGATATTAGCAAGAGAAACTCTCCAAAAAGCAAAACTCCTTTTAAAAAACCTTAAGAATACTGCTTTATTGGAACGATGGGGAACTATGGAAGCTATGTTTACTGAACTTAAAACTAGTTATGATTTTCGAGAGGAAGTTGAAAATTTGATAAAAGAAATTACAAAGTTAACAGATGAGTATAAATTTGATGAAACTAAAAAATTATTAAGTTCTATAAACCAAATAATTGAAGAGAAATCCTTTACTGATTATAAAAGGGAGTTAAAAATTAAAGAGAGATCAATTCTTGATGCGGAACAAAAATATAATAAACTTATAAAAGATATCGAGAATCTAGAGAATTTAGTCGAAGAAAATATTAAAAATTTCTTATTTAATGACGCTATAAATAATTGTAAACAAATAATAAAAATATCAAGATTCATTGGAAAATTAAATTATGTGGATAAATATTCTAAATACATCGCAGATATTGAAGCTAAAATTGAAGCATATGATAAATTTGAAAACCTCAGAGGAAACCTTATTTCTATGAATAAAGTGGCATTAAGTGCATTAGAAAAGGGAGAATTTTCATTAGCACTAAATAAATTTAAAGAAATTAGAGAAAAATTAGTAAATTTTACAAAAACAAAGTAATTTCTCACTCATCTCTTGTATTAGCGGATTAATAACTATTTTAAATTTTGTCCAAGATCTATACTTTATTTAAGAAATTATTAAATATCCAAAAATGAATATTTTTCTGGATAAAATTGATCCAAGAAATCATTATTTTATCTAATACAGGAATTCCATTGTTTAATCATACCCTAGACAGTAATTTCAATGAGAAATATGATTACCGCTTAATTGCTAGTTATTTTGATCAAATTTGTCGGTTTACTAAATACCGTTTTAGCGAAAGTCTAGTCACTTTAAAATTAAATAAAAGTGAATTTTATTTTTATACTCATCCAGAAAAACTATGTCATTTGATTGTGAAAGTGGATGATAAAAATACGAGGAAAAAATCAATTAATCGGTTAGCACAGGAAATTTTTGATAAATTTATCGCCAAATTTAAGCGGCATTTAATAGATTTTAATGGAAATACTAATATTTTTAAATCATTTTCAAATGATCTTGAAAAAGTATTAAAATCTAAGGGAATAAGGTCTTTATTGTCAAACTTCCTTTAAACATGCTAATATAATAGCATCATGAAAGTTACCATTCAAATTTAGATATTCTTTCAAAATCCCTTCCTCTCTAAACCCAGAGTTTCTAAAAGCATTTATTGACCTTAAATTTTTTAAAGCGATATGTGCTTGAAGCCGATTAAGTTTAAGATGAGAAAATGCTATTTTTTTTATCAATTCTAGAGTGCTTTTACCAATTCCTTTTTTCCAATAATTTGGAATAAGCCATACTCCAACTTCGGCTCTCTTGTGCTGCCAACTTAAGCTCCATAAACTTACAGAGCCAATCTTGAGAGGTTTAGATCCTTCTCTAAATTCTATTATGTAATTGAATTGGATATATTTATCCCAATACTTTAGATAACTTTTAATCAAACTTTTTGAATGATCTAATGATCTTAAAGGACCTAAAGATAAATAATCAGTTATATTCTTATCCTTTAAGCTCTCATAAAAAAAATGATTATCTTCTTTAGATATTTTTCTTAAGAAAAGAGTTCCATCATTAATTTCTTCTACAATATTGATATCATGCCACATTATTTTTTAAAGAAAAAAAATTTAAAAAAGAGTTTTTTAGCTTAATTAAAGACCTTTAAAGTGTGGAGTGTCCTTTATTCTTTTTCTTCCTCCACAATTTTTGCAAGCACTACCATCTTCCATTTTGCCCTTACCATTACAGACAGGACATCTGACTTTCCTGTTAAATGCCGCAATTCCTTCTTTAGAATCAAAACTTGCGCTATTAACACCAAAACCAAGTTGCTCCATCATAATTCCTAATTGTGGATATCGGGTTCCAAACTTGACGCATTTCTTTATAATAAATAAAGCAGTTGTTGGAGCATCACTGAGCCATTTTGCCTTTTCATGAACTAGTTTTTCGAATTCCTCTCCAGCAGGAGCCATCCAAGTCACCAAACCCCAATCAAGCATAATTTTTGCATCAAATTGTTCTCCAAAATAACCTACACGCAAGGCTCTATTGAGTCCAATTCTTTCAGCTAATCTTGTAACTCCTCCATTTGATGAAAAAATTCCACGATGGATTTCTGGAGTCCCAAAAATTGCTCTATCACTTGCAATAACAATATCGCAAGTTAAAACTATTTCGAATCCTCCGCCCAAAGCAAATCCATCTACAGCAGCAATTAAAGGTTTGGAAAATTGTTCCATCTCGTCGTAGTCTCGATGTCTTATTCTCATTGCCATACTCATATGCATGGGAACATTCATTTTTAATCTTGGATCCACCATTGCTGCGAGGTCTGCACCCGCCGAAAAAGCAGGCTTTTTTGTAAAATCTTTCGTGCCTCTCAAAACTACAGCTCGAATTGATCCATCCATTTCCATAATTCTGAGGGCTCTAGAGATTTCTGCGACCGTTTGTTCAGTTAAAGCATTTAATCTGTCTGGTCGATTAATTGAAATCACAGCATAATTTCCATCAATGGTTCCTTCGCGAATCACATTTCCTTCTTCATCTTTCAATGGTGGCCAATCAATTTTTATATGTTCAAATTTAGCCTCTTCCGTCATTTTAATAACCTTTTTTTAATCCGATTTTTTCTTATTTCAATCTAATTATATTCTATTTTAAAACAAATAGTTAAATAATTTTTAAAATTAAAAACTTTCAAATTTTAATCATTCTTAGAAAAATTTTAGAAATCGGACAGAATTTAATTTCAAATTAAATTTTTCAATTAAAAAGAATAAAAAAAATTAAAGAATTAATTAAATTACTTTCGCATTTTAAGGAATTCTCCAGATTTCATCAAGTCTATGGGCCGAAAATATTCTTTACCTGTTTTGTCGGCTAAATCGTTTAAAACCTTGGCCCATGCTTCATAGTTCTTTTTTCCAGCACCAAAAGGGCCTGGTGCATTCATTCCCGCCATGTTTGCATCATCAATAACTTTAAAACCAGTTGAAATACCTTCATCTAAGATACGGCAGCCTTCATTTAACATGATAGCAAAGATTGTATTTAAATCAAATATGCCTGCTGGTTCAGCTTTTTTAATTTTCTCCATAATTGAGTCTCTTCCTTGGCTCCAATCGTAAAATCCCTTTCCGGTTTTTGGACCTAAATCTCCTTTTTCATTTAATTCTTTTATAACTTTTCCAGGTTCAAAATCAGGAGAAAGAGTTTCTTTATAATAATTCATAATATGAAAGTTTGTGTCTATACCAGTAAAATCTGTCAAAACGCAAGGTGGCATTGGCATTTTACCACCCGCATCAGCATCTAAACGTTCCCATTGGATACCTCGTTTATCAGCTTCATCAAAAGCCCAGTGCAAATAGATAATAACTGGAGCATTCATTCTATTTACAATAAAGCCGGGTCTATCTTTTAAGACAGGAGCAATATATCTTTGACCCCTCAAGCAAGGTAATTTACCTGCAAAATCCATGGCAGTATTAAATGTGTCATCTGATGTGTTAGCCCCCTTAATAACTTCTATACATCTCATTAAAGGTACAGGATTAAAGAAATGCATACCACATACTCTATCCGGTGCTCCTGAATCTTTACCTATTTCCGTAATGCTCATTGTAGAGGTATTTGTTGCAAATATAACATGTGAAGGTCCATTATCCATTGTTGTCTTACAGACCTGCTTTTTAATATCCATTTTTTCTATTACTGCTTCAATAACCATATCAACGTTCTTGACAGCAGATGCTAAATCTATTGATTTTGTGCATTTAACCATAATATCTGCAGCAGTTACTCCTCCTAAAGCGCCTTTTGCTTCGAGCTTTTTCATACCTTCCTCGATTTTAGCGTAACCCTTATCTACAAACTCATCTTTTATATCTACTAGAATAACATTATAACCTGCCATTAAAGATACTTGAGCAATGCCGCTTCCCATTAAACCAGCACCTAGAACTAATACATTTTTTACATCAACCATTTTTAATTTCAACCTTCTTTAATACAATTTTAATTTAAGATTTTAATAAATAATTAAATCTTATTTTTTTTATAACTTTTGACATTTTCTTTATCTGAAAAGGTAATACGATGATCTATTTCCTTAAAAGTTATATTAATTTTCTTAAATTAGTAGTATTTTTAAGGTTTTTATCTAAAAGAGCAGTACCAGATTATATTTTTATTTATAATCATAAGGGCAAAATTAATTTATCGTAATATTACATAGAAATTTATATTCCATTTTGCAGCTTTAAATTAGAAAACACTATTGGGGTTTTTTGTAATTATTTTAAAATTTTATAAAAAGAGATATTTATTTTTGAGGTGTTGAATATAAAAATCGGTAAAATTTTTGGAATAGAAATTAAATTACATGTAAGTACATTATTGATAATTGGTTTAGTGGGATTTTACGCTGCAAATTTTTATGCTACCTTGGTTCCTACCGTATCTTTAATTGATCTACTATTGGTTGGAATCATTAACGGATTAATCATATTAGCATCAATTTTAGTTCATGAATTGGCTCACTCTATTGTTGCCCAAAGATATGGATTGAAAGTTAAAGAGATTGAACTATATTTATTCGGAGGAGCATCGAAGATTGAAGAAGAACCTAGAACACCTAAGAGTGAAATAATCATTTCTGCCGTTGGGCCACTCTCTAGTTTAATAATCGGAGGTTTATTACTAATATTCTTATTTACTCTTCCACTTAGTTTACCATTAGGAGTAGTTATAACCTTATTTTACTCTGGAATTTCTAATATAGGTTTAGGGTTTTTTAATCTATTTCCTGCGTTTCCAGTGGATGGTGGTAGAATTTTAAGAGCAATCCTATGGGCTAAACGTAAAAATTTAGTTGCTGCTACCAAAACGGCCTCAAGAGTTGGGACTTTTTTCGCATATGGACTCATAGTTTATGGTTTTATACAATTCCTATTATTTGGACTAAACGGGATATGGTTAATTCTTATTGGTACATTTCTAAATAATCAAACAAAACAATCATATCTTCAGGTTTTAAATGAAGAAACTCTTTCACACTTGAATGCAAAAGATATGATTAGTGTACCAAGATTAGAAATACCTTTCAATTTAACTTTATTGGAAGCAATTAGTCAATTTTTCATGCTATATAAAAAGGAATATTTTCCAGTAATAAAAAACGGTCTAATTATTGGAATTATCCATATTGATGATATTAAGAAAGTTCCTGTTGAGCAAAGATCAGAATTTATTGTTGGATATGCGATGAGAAAATTAAATGATTTTCCGTCTATTTACGATGATGATTCAGGAAAACAGGTTATGAAGAAATTTGTACAAATGGAGTCAAAACCACAATTACTTATAGTAAAAGAACATAGAGACGATTTTATTTTAGGATTGATTGGTAAAGATGATTTAGTATCATCTCTTAGATTTTGTCAGTTAAATCCAGAAAAATGTCAATAATTTCTTTTTTATTTTTTCTGTAAAATTAAATTTGATTAGTTCTAATATATTAGTAAAGAATCTAAAAAGCAAAATAGATTTTCTATTGGTGCTATAATTGTTCTTATATAATGTTGCTGAAAATGGTGCATTGAGAAAAACGACAGCAGTTGATTTTAATGATAGTAATAGGGTTTATCTCATTGATGAGAACAAAATAATCTACTTGTGGCAGGGTAAAAAAGCATCTAAAAAGAAAAAGGACTTAAGTTTGAAAAAGGCAAATTTATTGAATCAATCAAGAGATAATACTGCTAAAATTCAAATAATTCATCAAAGTAATGAATTTGGAGGATTTTTAGCAATTATGGATGCTTTAAAAAGTGGTGGAATAAAAACTGAATCTGTGGAAAAACGCCCTGAACTAGAATTAGAAATAGAGGATACAAAAGAACTTATCGAAGCAGGAATAGAACCAGATTTAATTGCTGAAATAAATCTAGCAGCGTATGAACTCGCTCAGAAAAATAAAGGTTATAAAGGATTATGTAGAGATCTTGCTAAACTTCAATTATCTATAACAAAAGGAGAAAAAAAAATAACTGAAACCGAAATTAAGAATAAAACAGAAGAAATCTTTAAATCATCATCAACTTATGAAGAAGTTTGTTGGTTGATTTCTGAGCTTAAAATTTTATCTGGTAAAGAATTTTTTAAAAAAAATTTATAACTCAAAAAGATATTACTTATTCAAGATTATCTAATGTCTTTTCAAATTCTTTATAATCTGGCAGATTTTCAAGATAAATTGAAATATTTCTAATGTTTACATTCTTCTCCAAAATATATTTCTTGATAGTTGAAAGGATAATTTCAGCACAAGTTTGAGCATTGAAACCAATAACCTCTAATGAAATCGGAGGAAAACAAATTGACTTTATGTTTTCTTTTTGATCAGCTAATTTTAATGAATTCCAGGTTGCTAAAATTAATTTCTTTTTATCATGCCCAGATCGAATATGTAATATAAATTTTGAATTAAGATCTCCCCCAGATGTTATAACTACTTCTCCCATAGGAATATTTGATATTTTTTGCATTATTCGATTACATTCGAGTTGAACTTGTGAACCTGCTTTTCGTAATACTTTGCATCTTATTGTTCCAGAAGGTAAGAGCCTACTATTAGTAGGAATCACTATAGCATCGCATTCTGCGTTAACTATATCATTTACGGCTATTTCTATAGTTGTATCATTAAAGGTTAGTTTATTCATTAAATATCTAACTAAACAAGTGATATTTATATTTTTTCAGTATTTTTATATTGTTTAAATACCAAATATGAGTGTTTTTACTAATTTGTTAAAAAAATATATAGCACTGTTTTTTCCTTTAGTACCTTTATTTATTCATTTCTATTATTTTTTTTATCATTTTTTCAATATTGTTATCAATAGTAATAAGAACTTTCTTATAAACAGTATAATTCGTGTAGTAAGGGTCGCTGATATCTAGATCGCCTGTATCATCATTAAATTCTTTCAATGTAAAAGTTTTTTTATCAATATCGCTGATTTGGCGATAATTTCTAATAATATCGTTTGATTGAGATTGTTCCATTGTTATTATTAAATCTTGTTTTTCTAATAGAGTTCTATTTAAAATCTTTGGCCTAAAATCTGAAGATTTTATCCCTTTTAAATCTAAATATTCTTTAGATTCTGGTTGCATGTAAGAAAAAGCGTTAAAAAAGCCACAAGAATCAAAACATAAGTTTACATTATATTTTTTAGCATAATCTTTTGCCAAATACTCAGCTGCGGGAGAACGTGCTGTATTTCCAGCACATACAATAAGTATATTCTTAATTTTAGACATACTTATTTATAATTCAACTTTTTTTAGAATTTTTCTTACATAAATATTAAATTAATGGATAACTAAAAACATATTATATTCAATTATTCCTAAATCTCAAGGATGTCAACATTTAAATTTAAAAGTAAGGTTAGTAAAGTATTTTTTGCAGATATTGCTCTATCAAGAATTAGTTTTCTATATTTACTTCTTTCTTTTAGTTCTCTCGCTATGATAACAGAAGCATTACTTTTCCAGTATGCCTTTATAGTAGACTATGAAACAGCTATAAATTTAGAAGTATTTATTATTTTATTCATAATTAGTATCAGTTTCTTAGTATCTGGAATAGTAGTAGATTATCTGAAGGATAGGACAAGCTCATTTAATTACATTCTATTAATAACCATAATAGGATTATTTTTAACGGTCTTAGGTAATGTTATTGTGTATTATATTGGTTTATTCATTATCCTACTTACTTTACCCCAGCTAATTGTATTATGGTTTACAATTTTAGTCCATGAAACCAATATTTTAAATCGAGGTCGTGTTACCGCTTTTTTAATAATTATAAGCTTTATAATTGGAACCACGGGAGCATTTTTCGTACTTTTTGCTCCATTATACAATTACTTTTTTATTTTAGAGGGAGCAATGTTAATCTTAATTTGGTGGTCATCTAAGAAATATAAATATCTTGAAACAGAAGAAAGGTTAAGATCTGATAAAAAATATTTTAAAATAATCTTTGAAAAACATTTCTTTCGTTATTCCTCAAGCTTTACAATCTTAAGCTTTATTTTAGGAAATCTATTAGCAACTCACGGATATGATATGGACTTATTAGTATTTTGTATAGCATCTTTCTTATATTTAATTGCCGCGGGTTGGTTTTTGGATAATGTAGGTAGAAAAGTCTCAATTGTTTTAGGAATTTTATTACTTTCCTTTTTTCTCATATCTTCAGGATCATTTATTGGTAGTGAATATATTTTTGGAATCCCGAAAAGAATATTTCTTGGAATTCATTATGCTTTTTCCATTACACCATTGTTATTAGCAATTTTTACAATATCCGGAGATTTCTCGATAGAAAGGGGAAATTTAAAGTTTAGGGGAAGAATTAATGGATTATTTATGGGGCTCATGTTTTTAGGCATAATTTTTGGCTTTGTTTTTACTAGATGGATAAGTGATCTACCCGGAGTGGATCTTTTTATACCAAATTTTTCAAGTTTAATAAATTCATTTGCTTTAGTTATATTATTAGTTTGGATGATGTCAATGAAAGAATTTCTAGTCTCAAAGGAGAGAAATTGGGCATCAACGATAAAGATTCTTTATGTTTTTAACAACACGGGTGTGTGTTTCTATAGTTATAATTTTGAATCGAAAGATCAGAAACTATATGCTAAAGAAGATGAATGTATGGATGAGGATTTAGTATCAAGCGCCTTAACAGGAGTTTTATCAATTTTATCCGAAATTACACATAGTAAAAAGAAATTGAGGAGAATAGAAAAAGATGATGACTATTTATATTTCAGTTATGGAAAGAATCATATTACTACTTTAATTTCATCAATGGATCTACCCGTTTTAACTCGTAAGCTCGATAATTTTTCAAAGGATTTTGAAGATAAGTTTTATGAAGATCTTAAAAAATTTGTTGGTAATATGACACCTTTCGAATCAACTAAATATTTAATTAAGAAGAATTTCACTCAGAAATATGCATTTCTCACGGAATAGTATCATACTATTCTTTCTATTATTCTGAATTATTCATTATTATAATTTTTTCAATTACTTTAATTACTCCTTCTTCTATTCTTTGCAAAACTTTATTATATTCTCTCTCATCCAAGTAAAAAGGATCTTTAATTTCTAAATTTTCAGTTTCACCAGCAAATTCCATTAAAAGAAAAACTTTCTTCTCCAAATTCTCAGAGTTCTTAAACTTTCTTTTTAATTTGTTAATATGCCATTTTCTTTCAAATCCTAAAATAAGGTCTTGCTTTTCAATTAAATCAGCATCAACATCCTTTGCCTTAAAGTCGCTCATATTAACTCCTTTTGAATTAAGATATTTCAGGGTTCCCTCTTGAGGTTCCTCATAATAATGATAGAGGCCAGCAGAATCAAAATGAATTCCTTTCAATTTATCTTTATATTTAGTTTCTTTTAGCCATTTTGCAAAATATTCAGCAAAGGGCGACCTGCAAGTATTTCCCGAGCATAAGAAGAGCATATTATGGATTTTAGTCAATATAGTCCTCATCAATAGTTATTGTAGTTAATATTTCCATTTATTTTAGAAATATTATATGTTTTATAATACATATACCCTACTCAATAAAAAACAGAAATATTAAAAAAGATATCGTTAATTTCTAAAAGGGATAATACTTATTTAATTAATCACTTTAAGAAAAAATTATTAATTGTCATTTATATTTAGGATATTAATTTAAATATTAATATGAAAAAATTGGAGACCATAAGAGTTCTTTGAAAATTAAGAAAAATATTTTACTAATCGGAGGATGTATCTCCGGATTATCGTTGGCAATAAAACTAGCAAAAATAATACCAGATCAAGAAATCGTTTTAACTACTAAGGGGAACCTCAAAGAATTTAATACATTTCATGCTCAAGGAGGTATTGTCAAAAATGGATGTTTACAAAAGAATAAAAGAATTAAAACTTATACCTGTTGCAGTTATAAGTAACGTGGATGATGCAGTTCCTTTAGGGAAAGCACTAATTGAAGCAGGACTTCCTATTATTGAAGTAGCATTTAGAACTGAAGCTGCGGCAGAATCTATTAAAAAATTAACTATTGAATTACCAGATATATTAGTAGGAGCGGGTACAGTTCTAAAAGTTGATCAGGTGAAGGATGCTATAAAGAGAGGAGCAAAATTTATTGTTACACCAGGATTTAACCCGAAAATTGTTGATTATTGTGTAAATAATAAAATTCCTATTATTCCCGGCGTTAATACACCTACAATAGTGGAATGGGCGCTTGATAAAGGTTTAAAAATCGTTAAATTTTTCCCAGCTAATCTTTCTGGAGGAACTATGATGCTTAAAAGTTTGGCAGGACCATATCCAGAAATGAGATTTGTACCAACTGGTGGAATAAATATCAATTCTTTAATTGATTATTTGAAACTAAGTAATGTTCTTGCGTGTGGAGGAAGTTGGATAGTAAAAAAAGATTTGATTTCTACTGGACAATTTGAGGAGATCAAAAAATTAACTCAAACGGCAATCTCACTAATTCATTCAGAAATTGGATAAGGACACCATCGCCAAAAATTATCCTCACAGAGCTTTAGACATTCGTAAATTTAAATTTTCAAAAACTAACTCTTCAAATGTTATTCCATCGTTATCTCTGAGTGCCTGTATTTAAACAACTTTTCCTGAGCTTCTGCACTGAAAGCAACAATCCCTATATGTTTAACCATATCTATCACTCCCGATTTTAAAATAATTTTACTTATTTAATCATTACATTGTCATACCTCCATCAACTAAGAGACTTACACCTGTACAGAATTCATTCACAGTAAGAAATAGTACTCCTTCTGCTATTTCTTCAGGTGTTCCAAGCCTTCCTAATCTCTGGCGACTGATATACTGTTGCTTTACTTCTTCAAAATTTCCTCCCCTACTTTTAATCCTTTCTGTTAATGATGATGTATTTGTAGTTCCAGGACATATTGCATTTACTCTGATTTTATCTTCAAGATAATCTGCAGCCATAGCTCTGGTCATTGATAGAACTGCTCCTTTTGACGCTGTGTATGCAGCTCTATCTTTTACACCTTTAAATGCAACTGAAGAAGAATTATTTATAATTACACCTCGCGTTTTTCGTAGATAGGGAATCGCGTATTTCGTTACCAAGTATATACCACGTACATTGACAGCCATAGTTCTATCCCAATCTTCTGTAGAAATTGTATCGATTGCTCCACCAAGTACAATTCCTGCATTATTAAACAAGATATCAATTTTATCATAAAATTCTATGGTTTTTTCAATTATACGATTCGCTTCCTCTTCCACAGAAATGTCTGCTTGAACAAATATTGCATCTTCTCCGGAGGATTTAATTTTTCCTACGACATTCTTAGCTGACTCGGTTAATGAATTGCAACAAATTTTCGCACCTTCTTTCGCAAAAAGAAGAGCAGTTGCTTCACCAATACCCGCTCCAGCTCCCGTTATTATAGCAACTTTTCCTTTTAGTTTCATTTTTTTTATCATTGTTAGATTAAATTTAGAATAGATGTGGATAAAAATTATAAAAATTAAATAAAATTTGATTTTTATTTCATAAAACTTTAATGGAAAGAGAGTAAATTAATGATACGAACTCTTAAATAGAATTAATACAAATTTGATACAAAACTTCATTTTAAACCAAGAATTTTCCGAGCTTCAGATGAGTCAGCAATTTCTCGTCCAACATGATCGCAAAGGCTTACATAATTTCTTACTATTTCAGCATTATTTTTTGCTGGAACTCCTTTTTTGAGAAAGGGGTAATCTTCAGTACCAACTCTTATATTCCCACCATGAGTAAGAACAAATACTAATAATTTCATTTGATCTTCACCCATTACACTAACTGAGTGAACACTATTAGAAGGTATATATTTCTTTCTATGCATATACTCATCATAAGTGGATGCTGACCATGTTCCACCTGGCCAATTAAAGAATAAAGTTAAAAAATGTGGTTTAGACCAATCTAATAAACCTTTATTAATTAAAAAATTCAAATTCCAATATGAACCTTGATGCCAAACTTCCCACTCTGGTTTTATGTTGTAGCTCTTACATTTTTTACAATATTCCTCTAATTCACTTAGAGGGTGTAAAACATCAACAGTAGTTTGAGTAAAATGTTCTGCGTGATGGGTTAACATTACTGAGATCATTTCAGGTTGGGCTTCGAAATCACCTTTTCTTTGTGGAATTGATTCACTTGACATACCAGCTTGTATAATAACATCACAACTTTCTCGTATTCGTCTTACAGTTTCAACTTCTTCTCCCCTTGGAAGATGAACATGAACAATCGTAGCACCAGCCTCATAACACGCCACTATATCATCGACTAATTTATCAGTTGTCTGTGGCCAATTCTTAACTTCAGGATATATCCAAGAGTTTGCTAGAGTGGCAGTAATAATTATTTTTTGATAACTTTTCATTATTTTAATCATCCTCTTAGATTAATTATCTTGAAACACGTCCAGAAGTGTCTCCACCCATTAATTTAAGAACTTCATCCACTGAAACTAGATTGAAATCACCTGAAATCGTATGTTTTAAACAAGATGCTGCTACTGCAAAATTTAGTGCGGTTTGAAGATCTTCTCTATATGTAAGTAATCCATATATCAAACCTCCCATAAAGGAATCACCTCCACCTACTCTATCCACGATCGGTGTTATTTCATATTGAGGACCAATATACATTTTTTTTCCATCGTAGAGAACTGCTGACCAAATATTATGGCTAGCAGAAATTGAACCCCTTAGAGTTATTGCCACTTTTTTTAGATTTGGATATTGTTTTACTATTTCTTCAACTACATATCTATAATTTTCAGCAATAATCTTTCCTGATGTTATGTCTGTATCTGGAGCTTTTATATTTAGAACTTTTTCAGCATCCTCTTCATTTCCTATCGCTACATCACAAAACTTTACTAATCCAGTCATAATATCTTTAGGTTCTTTTCCATATTTCCAAAGTTTACTCCGGTAATTTAGATCACATGAAACTGTGATTTTTTTTTCTTTAGCAACCTTTACAGCTTCAAGGCAAATATTTGCTAGATTTTGAGAAATTGCTGGTGTAATACCCGTCCAATGAAACCAAGAGGCTCCTTCAAATAGCTTATCCCAATTAAAGTCTTTAGGATCTGCTTCAGAAATGGCAGAATTGGCTCTATCATAAATAACCTTACTTGGTCGAATAGAGGATCCCATTTCAAGGTAATAAATTCCAATTCTATTCCCCCCTCTCACAATATTCTTCGTATTCACACCAAATTGTCTAAGGAACTGAATACAACTATCACCAATTTCATTATTCGGCAATTTAGTTATATAATCAACAAGAACTCCATAATTAGCCAAGGATACTGCAACATTAGCTTCACCTCCACCATATATTACATCAAAAGAATGAGTTTGGATAAAACGCTTAAAATTAGGGGGGGTAAGTCTAAGCATTATTTCTCCAAAAGTAACAACTTTTCCGCTCATTATGAATCTCTCTCTGAGCTTTTTAATCTTAAATTTATGGTTTTTTTTGTAATAATTAATTATTTGTGATTATATATTGAAATATTTAAGCTTTTTATTCCAATCATTAATAAATTTGGATTGAGAATTTTAGGGAATAAAAAAGAATTATCTGGAGATTATCATAATGCTATGATTAATTTTGAAGAAAATTTAAATTTGTTTAACCAATTATAACAAGTGCAAAATACTGAAATGGTTCAAGAGCATATTAATGAATTAAAAAGATATCATTTAGGAAAAAACTATTAATTATCAATTATATTAAGGATACTAAATATATATTTATAAGAATAATTAGGAAATTTTGGAGCTCTTTGAAAATTAAAACTGATATTTTAATAATTGGAGGAGGTATCTCCGGATTATCATTGGCAATAAAATTAGCGAAATTAGTACCAGATCAAGAAATTCTTTTAATTACTAAGGAGGACCTCAAAGAATCTAATACATTTTATGCTCAAGGAGGTATTGCTTGTGTGTGGAATGAAAACGATAGTATTGAAAATCATATTAAAGATACGTTAATTGCAGGAGATGGATTATGTAATGAAGAGGTTGTTAAAAAAATTATAACGCAAGCGCCAGAAAGGATAGAAGAGTTAATTGATTTAGGAGTTGAGTTTAATCGGGGTGCGGATGGTGATTATGATCTGGGAAAGGAAGGGGGTCATTCTAAAAGAAGAATCCTTCACGTTAATGATTTAACAGGTCAGAATGTAGAAAAAAAACTGATCGAACAAGTAAAAA
This sequence comes from Promethearchaeota archaeon, assembly GCA_016840545.1. Taxonomy (GTDB): domain Archaea; phylum Asgardarchaeota; class Lokiarchaeia; order Sigyniarchaeales; family SOKP01; genus SOKP01. The sequence goes on along the minus strand of JAEOSD010000039.1, from coordinate 4,550 downwards.
AACACCACAATATTCAAATAAAGGAATATTGGTGTGCAATTAATTTGTTTTCAACTAATTTTCGGTGTGATGGAGCTTATATTCTAGATCAAGAAAAGGATGAGATTCATAATATTGCAGCGAAAGTAACAATATTGGCGACAGGTGGAGCTGGAAAGATTTATCTTTATACTACTAATCCCGATGTGGCGTCAGGAGATGGGATTGCTATGGCTTACCGAGCAGGAGCTATAATTGCAAACATGGAATTTTATCAATTCCATCCAACATGCTTATATCATCCATACGCAAAGTCAATTTTAATTACTGAAGCCATGAGAGGCGAGGGAGCTATTCTTAAAGATATAAGTGGACATGAGTTTATGGAAGAATATCATCCCGCTAAAGAATTAGCTCCACGGGATATTGTATCTAGAGCAATTGATGCTGAACTAAAGAAATCAGGAGATGATTATGTATATCTAGATATTGCCTCATATAGGAGTTCAGATTTTATTAGAAGCCACTTTCCATGGGTATTTGAAGCTTGCAGAAATTTTAGCATAGATATTACTCAAGAACCTATTCCTGTTGTTCCAGCAGCACATTATTGTTGTGGAGGCGTATTAACAAAAGTTGATGGATCTACTAAGGTGAAAAACTTGTACGTAATTGGGGAATCTACCTGTACAGGATTGCATGGTGCAAATCGATTAGCAAGTAATTCTTTACTAGAAGGTTTAGTTTGTGCCCATGAATGTGCCAATACTCTTGCAAATAAAATAGGAAATTTAAAGATAAAAGAATTTAAAGAATGGGAGCCAGGTCATGCAGTACCTTCGACTGAAGCAGTTATAATATCCCAGAATTGGGATGAAATCAGAAGATTTATGTGGAATTATGTTGGAATTGTAAGAACCGATTTACGGCTCCAAAGAGCAAAGAAGAGAATTAACCTTTTGCTCGATGAAATAAACCAATATTATTGGGATTTTAAAATCGAAAAAAATCTTGTTGAATTAAGAAATTTAGCTACAGTTGCTAAATTAATTATAGTTAGTGCTATTTCAAGAAAAGAGAGTCGAGGGATTCATTATAATTTGGACTATCCTGAGAAATCTACCATGAGTAGGCCAACTACTCTTAGAAGACCTTGGTAATCTTTTTATCCTAAATCCAACCCCTCGAGATTCTTAATTAATTTTTTCCAAAATTGTAATAAAAGTAAATAAATTCAAAAAGAGTAGTTAGTTTTTAGTTATTAATCTATATTAAATAATTCCACTAAGTTTAATTTATTTAATATTCATTTTATTTTCAATTTTTGGTATCTCTCTTGAAAAACTACAATATAATCTTCATTCATCCACCTAGAAGGGTACAACCAAATTATGGTGAAAACGCTAAATTTAGGCGTGGTAGATATCTTTTTATTCCAATGGGTGTTTTTGCTATTGCTGATTTGCTTGAAAGAGAGGGTTTTGGAGTTAAAATTATAAATTATCCTTTAGAACAATATTTAAACCATAATTGGAGTATAACTGATTTTCTCAAAAATATTGATGTGGATGTATGCGGAATAGATTTACATTGGATACATAACGCCTATGGCGTCATTGAAGTTGCCAGGATCATAAAAGAAATAAATCCTAACTCTAAAGTAATCCTTGGAGGCAATACTGCTTCATATTACCATCATCAAATTTTAAAATATTATAATGAAATTGATGGTATAATTAGAGGAGAAGGTGAAATACCACTTCTAAAATATGTTCAAAGTATTGTTAAAAATCAATCTTTGGATTTCGTTCCGAATTTGACTTATCGTGATTCTTCTAAACAAATAAAAGTCAATCCTATTTCGTATACAGCAAAGACTTTAGATGACTTAAATTTTACAAATGTATCACTCCTAAATAATGCAAAATCCTATTTTGAATGTAGTAGAAAACTTATGGGCATCTCTTTTAATCTTTCTATTGGAAGAGGTTGTCCATTTAATTGCCCATTTTGCGGAGGAGGTCAGAGAGCTCAACAAAAGTATGCAGGACGTAATGAGGTGATTCTAAGAAGCCCAGAAAAAGTAATAGAAGATATTAAAAAAATAAAAGACAATTTTAACATTCCAAGTGTTTTTTTTGGACATGGGAGTTATCCCGCTAATTTAAAATATTGGCAAAATTTATTTGGGTTAATTAAAAAAGAAAAACTTGATATAAGTGCAGACTTAGAAATATGGCGTTTACCATTTCCAAAAAAGATGTGGAAAATTTTCCATGATACTTTTCCTAGGAAAGATTCATCAATTAGTGTCTCTCCTCGAACTATGTCGGAAAACGTTCATTATAAAATAGCTAAAAAAGCTGATCCTACATTTAAATTTTCAAGAGCTCAAATTAACGATTTAATAAGGAATGCGAATCTTTTCAGAAGGACATTGAGAATATGGTTAACGCTCGGTTTTCCATTCCAAACCCGCCTTGATGTTTTGAAAGATTTTCTTTTCATGATGAAATGTGCTTTAAAATATGGAACAACTAAATCCAAACCGATTACAATAATGAATGAATTATATCACATTTTTCCTGGGTCACCTGCACATGAATCTCCCGAAGATTATGCAATAAAATTAAAATACAAATCTTTTCCCGAAATTGCTGAAGCTTTTAAAAAATCTAAAATATCATACTTTTATAATGTGATAAATTATGACACAAAAACTTTTTCTGCCTCTTCGATACGAATAATAAACACACTTTCATTTTTAAGTACTGTAAACATGTTATTAACTACTGGCTCGAAACAACCTGAGTAAAATTAGTAAAACTTTATCTCAAAAAGAACTATAATTTTAAATCTTTACTCTCATTTATAACGAATAAATCTGAAAATAAAAGAGGATATAAATAGTAAAGTGAATATTGGAAAAAATATTAGAATTGAACGTATTATTAACAGAAAAACGAATAGAACGATTATAATTCCAATGGATCATGGATTAACTTTAGGCACAATTAAGGGCCTAGAAAATTTAGCTGATATGGTAAATAAAGTTGCTTTAGGTGGAGCAAATGCGGTTTTAATGCATTCTGGTATGATTGGATCCGGTCATAGACGTTATGGTAAAGATATCGGTCTAATTGTTCACTTATCTGGAGCTACTAATCTAGCACCCGATCCAAATCGAAAAATATTAGTTTGTTCTGTAGAGAGAGCAATAAAAATGGGCGCTGATGCTGTTTCTATTCATATAAATATCGGTGCTAATGAAGAGCCTGAAATGCTTCAAGACGCCCAGAAAGTGGTTGAAGCCTCAAGAGAATGGGGTATACCTCTCATCGCTATGATGTACCCCAGAGGTGAGAAAATAAAAGATGAGAATGAACCAGAGGTTGTGAATATTGCAGTTAGAGCTGGAGCGGAATTAGGAGCAGATATAGTAAAAACAAATTATACTGGAGATATTGATTCCTTTAAATATATTGTAAAAAGCGTTCATATTCCAGTAATTATTGCTGGCGGTCCAAAAATGGATACAATTGTTGATTTACTACAGGTTGTTTATGACTCGATTCAAGCTGGGGGAGCTGGAGTAGCCTTCGGAAGAAATATCTTTCAAGCTGATGAACCTACAAAATTAGTTAATGCCATTGCAAAAGTCATACATCATAATTACACAGTGGAAGAAGTTTTAAAGGAATACAAGTTTTAGTAGAGATTTAATAGAAAAATGTGCTTGAAATGAAAGAAGAGAAGATTATTTCATACAATCATTTAGTCAAAAGAGCTATAAAAATTGCTATAGAATTCGTTATCATTTGCATAATTTTGTTTTATTTACCGGAGATAATAATGTTTTTCAGATTCCTTTACGGTTTTTAATGCTGAGGGGATTATAATATTTCCAATATTTCACATTGCAATACCATTATTGATTTTTGAATTGCCCCAAATTAAAAAAAAGTTTCAATTTAATCGTCTTGCTTTAATAATCGGGTCATTAATGCCTGATATAATTGATAAATCTCTTATGTTTTTAAATATTAGCTCTGGAAGGGGTTTTTCTCATACAATCCTCTTTACTTTTTTAAGTACTTTATTTGTATTTCTGATAACAAAATGGAATAAAATAATCTCTATTTCTTATTATGTTGGGACTATCACCCATTTACTTCTAGATCTACCCGATATTCCTTTATTTTTTCCTTTTATTTATTATGATTTTATATACATAGAAAATCCGTTTGGTTCTTGGTTATATAATCTATTACATGACCCATCTGTATATATTACCGAGATTGTGGGCATGATTATCTTGATTTTTATAATTATTAAAAATAAACTATTCAATTTTAAAAAAATCACGGGATTTTTATTAGAAAATTCCCAAAAAGAACTAAAGATTAATAATTCTCAAGATGATAAATTAAATTCATGATAATTAATATATAGGATAGTAAAACTATTTTTCTTTTAAATACCAATACTATATTAATATACTTAAAAGGAATTAATTACCTGATTTGATAAAAGCATGGAGCAAAATCAAATACCCCACATTATTGTGGATA
>JAEOSD010000158.1 GCA_016840545.1 Promethearchaeota archaeon | reverse complement strand
TGTCATCAAATCATTAATCGGAGATATCATGTATGATAATCTTGAGGAAATCGTAAGAAATTATGGTTGGTATTTTTACATAACAGGAATTCCAGTAGGAGATAGTGAAATTTCGATAGCTATTGATAAAATAGAGAAGAAGTATGAAGAAACTTATTTCAATGAAATTTCTCTTATAAATTATTCAGCTAATTCAAATAATGCTCGAATAACAATTTACCCAATAGTTCTTAAACCAAATCATAATTGTCATATTCTAGGCTTAGGAAACTTAAATATTCTGTTGGATTGTGGACTAACAGAGCCAAATGAAGAAGAGCAAATTGAAGGAGATTTAAGACATATCGAATATTATTTACAAAATCTACCTGAGATAATAAATGAAGAATTAAGAAGAAAATCAGAAATTGAAATGACAGATAATAAATCCATTGAGGAAAATTTGAAAAATTCGATTGAATTACAAAAAATAGAAGAAGAAACAAGTAACCCAAAAAATGGACCAAAAATCGATGCGATCTTCCTTTCTCATAGTCATTATGATCATGTTTCTGGTTTAAAGGAATTAATTAGGATGTATCCTGAAATTCCAATTTTATGTTCGAGAATATCTCTAGATTTATTTCTTCTTAGAGATTCCAATTTTTTAAAACAAGAATCCCATGAAGAGATTGAAGAAGAAGAATACCGAAATGTTGTGAGAAATGTAATTTACGTTGAAAATGGGACAAAATTAAGGTTTAAGGAAAAAGGATGTTATCTTTCTTTTTATCATGCAGGTCATATGCCTGGTGCCTTGATGCTTCTTGCAAAAGTAAAAGATTTTAGATTTTTATATACTGGAGATTATACTTACCATGATATAACCCCATTTGCAGGGACAAGAAGATTTTTAGGACAAATATCACGTCCTATTGATTATCTCTTAATTGATGGAACTAGTGCTAATGAAGAATATGGTAATTTATCTGATCAATTTCATAGTCTTATCCTATTTTTGGAGCAAAAAGCAGAGTATGAGGATAATGTTCTAATTGGAGCGGATCCATCAAGCTTAGCTATTACTTTTATGCTGACCTTTTGGAGATATTTTAGGAAATTACAATTAAGAAAAGATTTCAAGAAACGTCCCAATATTTATGTAGATATGATGGTACGGAAAAACATTCAGGTAATTAACCATAGATATGAGTATATATATGGACCAATATCAAATTTAATTCGTGAAAAAGCAAACCCATTTAATAGCATTAAATTTAGATGGTTTGATCATGAAGATTTAGATTTTTTAAGAAAGAAAAATAATATCATTATTTCTCATCCTCCAGATCTTTCATATGGAATCATTAGAAATATTATCAACGTAATTGGACGTAATCCGCATAATCTAGTATTTCTGGCAGGTTCAATTAATGAAAAACCTGGTGAAGATTTAATCCAGGGGAGTGATGAAATTTTATTCTCAGAGACGTGGAAGGTGCCATTTAGAGCCTTTTTAATCAATACTTTTGTTCCCTCTCTAAAAATAAAACTACATGCTGACAAGAATCAATTAACTGAAATGGTAAAGACTCTTGAACCAAAGGAAGTTTGTTTTTTTCATCAATCTGCTAAAAAATTAATAAATATAGTAGATTATGTTAAAGAACTCGGCGTTGAAAAAGTATCTTTACCAAAAAAGAGAAGACTTTCAATATTAAATTAGACTTTTTACATCTAAGAATAACTATTAAAAAGTTAGTTTAATAATTCTTATTTAAATATCAATTAATAATTCTCAGGTTGAATCAATATTTACTCAGAAAAAGTAATGGATCATTTCAGAAACCCTCGAAATATGGGAGAAATGAAAGATGCCGATGCGGTGGGAGAACATGGAAATCCTGTTTGTGGAGATTTAATGTATATCTATATTAAAGTTAAAGAGAAAGATGGAGAAGAAATCTTGGATGATATTTCTTTTCAAACATTTGGATGTGCCGCAGCTATAGCCACTTCGTCAATGATAACTGAACTTGCTAAAGGAAAAAAATTGGACGAAGCTATTAAGATAACTAGAGACGATGTTGCAGATTCATTAGATGGCTTGCCTCCAATCAAGCTGCACTGTAGTAATTTAGCCGCAGATGCTTTGCGTGATGCGATAAAGAAATATAGAGAACAAAAAAAGAAATTATAATATAGATTTTTTTGATCTAATTTATTAATATTTTAAATATAAATCCAAAAAATTATTCTCAAAATATTTGCGATATAATTGCTTTATCTTAGATTTATAATCAACATCTATAATAATTATTTTCGATATTGCTATACTAGAGAATTATATATAGGTGTATTCAAGTGGAATCTAAAGAAAAAGTAAAAATAAAGCTTGGAGGAATGACCTGTGCTTCTTGTGCTTTAAAAATTGAGACGAAATTAAAAAATTTAGATGGAGTAAGTCGCTCAGTCGTAAACTTTGCAAATGAAGAAGCTACAGTTGAGTATGATTCAAGAAAAACAAATTATTCAGAATTTAATAGAACAATTCGAGATTTAGGTTATAAAGCAAGTTTAGCAAAAATTGATATTAAGGTTTTAGAATCTTTAGATGAAAATGGATTCAATGTTTTGGTTAGTAAAGTCAAAAAAGTTAATGGAATATTTGATGTGAGAGGAAATCTTAACGCAAATAAATTATTTATCGAATTTAATGAATTAGAAGCAGATGAAAGTAAAATCTATACGGAGATAAAGAAATTAGGGTATAATATTGAGAAATCTGCTGGAACAATAGATAAAGAAATAGAGAAGCATAAAAAAGAATTAAGCTATCGTTTGAAAATACTATTTACTTCATTAATTTTTACATTTATTATAACTCCAATAAGTTGGTTTGTGGTAGAATCTTTTACAAGAAATTTAATTCTATTTTTCTTCGCAATTACAAATTACTCATTTGCAGGCTCATTTTTCTTGTTGGGAGCTTATAAGTCATTAAAAAATAAATCAACAAATATGGATGTTCTCGTTGCATTAGGAACTACCACTGCTCTTGTATATTCTATATTAACTACGTTTTTCATACCAGGGAAGACATTTTATGAAGCGATGTCTATGATTTTATCGTTTTTGTTAATTGGAAAATATTTTGAACATAAAACAAAGGGACAAGCTTCTGAAGCTATAAAAAAGCTTATTGGATTGCAACCGAAAACTGCAACTCTTTTAAAAGAAGGAAAGGAAATTGAAATTCCTATTGATGAAATTGAAGTTGGTGATATTCTAGTTGTAAGACCTGGTGAAAAAATACCAATTGATGGAAAAGTAGTGAAAGGAAAAACTAAGGTTGATGAATCAATGATTACAGGTGAGAGTCGATTTATTAAGAAAAAAGCTAAAAGTGAAGTAATAGGTGCTACTGTAAATCAAACTGGATTAATTCAAATAAAAGCAGAAAAAATTGGAAAAGATACATTATTGTTTCAAATAATAGATTTTGTAAAGGAAGCTCAAAGTAAAAAACCAGCAAAACAACAACTAGCAGATAAAGTCAGTAATTATTTCGTTCCTACTGTTATAATAATCGCATTTGGTGCATTTATTTACTGGTATGTTTTCGCAGGAATAGGTCTTGAATTATCTTTATTGGTTTTCACATCTATCGTTGTTATTTCATGTCCTTGTGCTTTGGGATTAGCTATTCCTACTGCAGTAATGGTTGGTACAGGTAAAGGCGCAGAAATCGGCATATTATTAAAAGGAGGTGACTCATTAGAAACTATAAATACAATAAACACTATAGTATTCGATAAAACAGGGACATTAACTATAGGAAAACCTAAAGTTTCCGTTATTTTTACAGAAAGAGATTTAAAAGGGGAAGGATATGGAAAGAATGATATTTTATTTTTTGCGGGAAGTGCTGAGATGGGTTCCGAACATTCTTTAGGGAAAGCAATAATCGAAGAAGCTAATCAAAACGGGCTAACTCTTGAAACTCCTATTGAATTTAATGCGATTCCCGGAAAAGGGATATTTACTAAGATTGCGAAAAAAACAATATTAATTGGTAATGAGAAGCTAATGAAGGATTATAATATATCTATAGATGATTATTATGAAAAATTCAATGAATTTCAACAACAAGGAATTACAATAATTTTGGTTAGCATTAACAATAAAATCCGTGGAATTGTTGGTATTTCTGATAAAATTAAAGAGCAAGCACCATATGCTTTAGATAAAATAAGAGCCTTAGGATTAGAAATCTATATGATTACTGGAGATAATAGGAATACAGCATTTAATATTGGTAAAACCTTACAGATTGATGAAAAACACATATTAGCTGAAGTTTTACCCAATGAAAAAGCTCAAACCATAGAAAAATTACAAAAATCGGAAGAAAAAAAAGTCGTTGGGATGGTAGGAGATGGTATAAACGATGCTCCAGCATTAGCACAAGCAGATGTAGGAATTGCTATAGGTTCTGGAACAGATATAGCTATTGAGACTGCGGATATTGTACTCATGAGAGGAGATCTCAGAAATGTTGTTGCGGCAATTAACCTATCGAATAAAACGTACAAAAAGATGCTTACTAATTTATTTTGGGCATTCATTTATAATATTATTGGTATTCCTATTGCCGCTGGTATCTTATATTATGCCACTGGATTCTTCTTACCTCCATATTTAGCCGCAGTTTTTATGGCGTCTAGTTCAGTTTCTGTTGTTGCAAATGCTCTCTTCTTAAAAAGATATGAACCAAGAACTCCTCAACAAGTGGAAGAAGAAACATTATTATTATCACAAGAAAAAGTATTTGACCCTGTTTGTGGTATGAAAGTTGATCCATTAAAAGCTATTGAATATGAATATAAAGGGAAAATATATCATTTTTGTAGTTCTAATTGTGAAGCTCATTTCAAGAATGATCCTGAGAGGTTTAAAAATTATAATCAGATGGATCCTAAATTAATGCAAATGGAAATTAATAAAGAGCACTCTATTAATAATGAAAAAAAAAAGGATGATATAAATATGGGAAAATTAGTATGTGAAGAATGTGGATTTGAACAAGAAATTCCAATGCATTGTGGTAAACCTATGCATAAGGAAGGAAATCAACTAGCATGTTGGATGGGAAGCTCCTGTGGAGTACAACCCATTCCTGAGCATCATGGGAAATCTATGAATGTAGTTGATTGAATTTTTCAAATTTAATTTAAATTTATTTTTTTATTTTTAACCAAATCTCTAATAACCCAAAAATAATAAGTCCAATTCCAGTAATCAGCGCAGCTACTAGAAATGACATCCGATATGCAAAAATATCTCCTAATCCCTTAAAAATTAAAAAATCTATAAGAGGGCCAGTTATTAAAGTGCATGCTAAGCCCCATGAAAGGAAAAAAGTTGTGTTATATATTCCAAATCTTTGTGCTCGTATCTTTTCGGGTATTAATTTTGAGGCTATAGTATATGAACTTGCTAGAATTATGACATCGGCAGTTCCAATTAAAAAGCTACCTATGAAAATTAGGAATAAACTTGAAGTTAGAGCAGTAATGATTAAGGCAACTATAGCGAAAATTATACCGAAAATGAGCATAATAGAATGATTAAATTTTTTACTTAGCAAACCAGTTGTAAAACCAATTACTAATACTGCTAACGAACGAGTATTTGCAATATAACTTAACAAAATATCATCAACATTGAAACCATTCTTTAAAACTAGATATTGTGAATAAGGAATTGAAATACTATTTCTTCCGAAATTTATAAAAACTAAAGCAGTTATAAAAATGATGAAAACAATCTTATAATTACCATTTTTTCCTATATTTTCGTTTATCTCATCTATTTTAAGTTCAATTTGAGGTATCCCTCCTTCTGGAGCAAGTAACATTGGAATTGTTGATATAAACATGACAAATGAAGCGATAAAGAATAACGGGCCATTCCGAAATCCTAAACCACTATCATAGAGATAACCTCCTATTAATATTCCTATCATACGGCCAAGTCCACCAATACTGGTTAATTGTCCCATTATCCTATTTCTATCCTCTAGTAGATAGACATCACTAATAAGTGCACTCCATCCAATATTAGACATACTCCAGAAGATTTCAATGCATGATAATCCAATAATAACAATATAACCCGCAATATAGAAATTTGCGAATATTGAGTGAATACCCCATACCAATATAGTACCACCACCCGCTATAATTTCCCCTAAGATTATTAGTACCCGTCTTCGTTGTATTTTATCTGATATTGGCCCCCATACAAAATTTTGAAATATGACACTCATTATCATCGGCAATGTAGCATAGAGAGTAGTTTCAGTAACAGAAAGTAGTAAAAAATCTCTCATATAAATTGATAAATAGGTATAAAATAGTCCTCTTCTAAACATAACTAATATTTGGAAAGAAGATAATCCCAAAAATGTCCTTGTTATACTTTGTTTAGTTTTATTGAGTACCAATTTAATTCAATCAACTAATTAGATGAAAGTCTAAATATTGATTCTTTCTTGAATTTTTCCTTAAA
>JAEOSD010000157.1 GCA_016840545.1 Promethearchaeota archaeon | reverse complement strand
AAATTTGTGGACAATATAAGTTCTTTAACAGGGAAGTATATGGAGTTAAAAGAACGTGCTTATCAAGTTGAGGAGGAGGCAAAAATAAAATTGGAAAAATTTTCAAATGAATTGAATTTAAAATTAAAAGATAGGGACCAAAATTTGTCTACTTTTGCTGAAAAGAAAAATGAAGAAATAACACAAATTGAAAATTTAAAGATTGTTATGGAGAGATTATTTTCTGAGATTAAAAAAATTATTCAAATTAAAAATGGAACGTGTCTACAGGAAGCTAAAGATTTAATTTCATGGTCTTTAAGTGACAACCAAGCAGAGTTATTTAATAGACCTATCCAATGGGTTTATATGCCTTTATATGGTATGTTTGTAGAAAATGAAAACACAATGGAAGAAGGAGTAAAATTCATCTTTCCAGGTGATATTAAATCTCACCCACTAAATATATATACAGAGATTTCAGAATCTATGAAAACGTTAAAAGAGATTATAATTGAAAAAGTTGAACATGACATGGCTTTAAGGTCTAATTTTGAATTTTCATGCGAAACCAAGAATTTACTTTCAGATAGAAGTTTTAAGAAAAAGATTCAACAAGGTATTTCGATTCTAAGAGGAAAATCTGTATTCAATAATCAGATGGAAACTGAACTAAGAGAAAAGCTTAATAAATTATCATAATCCTTAGGTTTTTTCAAAGAAGATGTCCGAAAAAAAAGGGTTTAGCAAGAAAATCTTTTTAAAAAAAAAATTTTTAAGATCTCTTTTTTTACACATTGAAAAAGATAAACAAAGAGAAAAAGTTAGTGATCTCGAAAGGGAAATCCTTGAACAAGGAATGGTCTATATCCAAATGAGGTTACCGGTAGATAAAATAACAAAAGAGTTTGAAGATTCCTTAAAAGAAAAAATAGAACATAATATTTATCATGCAATTATTAGAGAAGCTAATGAAAAAGATTTACAGAGTGTTGTAAACATCTATAATAAGGCGTGGTTGACTGCAAGTACCCCATTCCGCCCAATAACAGGAGAGACCTTGAAAAAGATTTTTGTGGATCCTGACACTGTTTTTTTAATTGCTACAGCATATGGTATAGATGGGGCTTTTGTAATTCTAGATTTTGAAGGTGATAATAAAGAATATGGTGTTATTGCGGGATTAGGTGTGTTACCTAGGTTTCAACATAAAGGTTTAGGAACCGTTATAGGAATGGCAGCATGGAATTATTTTAAAAATAAAGGTGTTAAGGAATTACGCTGTGAAGTATATAAAGGAAACGAAAAGTCTTTCAACTTTATAAAAGGGCTTGAATTTGAAGTATATGGACAAAAGGCTTATCGTAAAGAAGATTTTGAATTAGAGGATGCATAAAAATAAATTTTTTTTAAAATCTGTTTTTTATTTAATAAAATTTGTATTAATAACTATATGCCAGACCCAAAAATAAGTTTTAAAAAAAAACGAGTTAGGAGTTTTTTTCTAGTTTCAGATAGAGCAGATGTATCTAAAGATGTGTTAGAAGATGAATTACTTACAACTGGAATGACATATATTCAAATGAGATTGCCTGTCGAAAAAATCACAGCTAAATTTGAAGAAGATTTAAGGGTAAAAGTAGAAAGAAATATTCTTAAAGCAAGAATTAGAGATGCTACAGAAAATGATTTAGAAAGCGTTGTTTATTTATATAATAGAAGTTGGATGACTTCTTGTACTCCATTCTCACCTTTAACGCTTAAGTCATTAAAGAATCTTTATGAATATCCAGAAATAAAAATTTTGATCGCTAAAGTTTATGGTTCTGATTCTGGATTTGTAATTCTTGATTTGGAAGATCCTAATAAAGAATATGGTGTTATTGCAGGTTTGGGTGTGTTACCTAGATTTCAACGTAAAGGATTAGGAACTGTTATAGGAATGGCGGCATGGAATTATTTTCAAAAAAAGGGGATAAAGGAATTACGATGCGAGGTATACAAGGAAAATAAAGTTTCTTATAACTTTATAAAATCTCTAGGTTTTGAAGAATTTGGTACTAAAGTTTATAAACGTGAAGATTTTGAAATAAGAGATAGCATTAACTAAGTTTTATAGGCTATAGAAAATTAAATCTTTTTATTTATTAAAAATTAAAAAAAGGTGGAATAATTCTGAAGAGTATAAATAGCATTGAATTTACTAAGGGGTTTGCAATTTTATGTATCTTGTTAGTAAACACGATTAATTATTGGCTATTTTTCAATTATGAATCAAGTATTTTTCTCAGTTTGCTAATTGTATTATTGGAAATATTTGGCTCTTCTCTTTATATCTTTTTATTTTCATTTTCTGTTATATTTACATTAAAGAAAAAGATGGGATGTATTCCGGAAAAAACAAATAGGAATAAAGTTCTCAAACAAGCATTTTTTCTGATTTTTTTAGGACTTCTCTATGGTATAATCTTTAATTATATTGATAAATCTACTTTAATATTTTGGGGATGGAATATACTAATTTTCATAGGTTTTGGACAGCTTTTTTGCTATTACGCTTTTAAATTAGTAAGATGGGTAAGAATAGGAATTGGCTTGACTATTATTTTTATCACACCAACTATTAGAGAACTACTTTACATTGGAAAAGAAAGTAGCCCAATAGTTTATGTTTTACATCAGATCTTTGTTTCTTCAACCCCAATTTATCCATTTCTCCCTTTTGCGTCAGTATGGTTTCTCTCTACTGTTTTTGCAGAATTAATTTATGAGTCAATACTTTTAGAATCGCGGGTAGCTAATTTAAATGCAGCGCGCTCAATTATGAAATATGGAATTATTTTTATAATCTCAAGCTTCCTTTATTCAGCAGTTCAATTATTTCCCTTTGTAGAACAATTTAGCTTTAAGCCGGATAAATTTCCATTTATTGATGCGGTGCCAATTTTAAGAGGTTCCTCGGATATTTATATCCCTGGATTACCAGAATTTTTAGTAAAAGGCTCAATTCAGAATATATTTTTTATATTCGGGATTTTTTTAATGTTTTTTAGTTTGATCTATTATAGCATTGATATTATACAAAAGAATAATAGATTTCTTAAGATTATTATGACATTTGGAAAGGCATCTATAACTTTATTATTTTTGCAATGGATTTTTATGCCATTATTTAACCAATCATTAATATATTATGCATTTCTTGTAATTTCCCTGATATATCTAATCTTATTTGGAATTATTATCTATTCCTGGGAAAAGTATGGAAGTTTAAAATTCAGCTTGGAATGGTTGATAAGAAAAGCGAGCAAGAAAATCTATGATGAAATCATTTAATTGGTCAAAAATGTAACTATTCCTCTAATGATTTGATTTTTTCTGATATAATATCAGAATTGTATTCATCTTCTAAATCTTGATAATATTCTTTTGATTGTTTAAAATAATTTAACGCATTTTCTAAGTCATTACTACTCACACACAAATCACCAAGGATGTTTAAAATTTCTGCGGCTTCTTTTAAATAATCTGAACTTTCAAATATTTCTAAAGCCTGTTCATAATAATCCCGGGATTTAATATTATTTTGCATATATTTTTGATATATCTTTCCCAATTTTCTTTTAATTTCAGCAATTTTAATTTTGTCTCCATATTTTTCATAGATTTCAATAGCATAACTTAAATATTCAACTGATTTATTATCTTCTCCCTTAAGTAAATATAATTTTGCTAAATCTTCTAATACTAATCCTTCCTTAATATGTTCTTTTAATTCAAAAGTTCTAATGGCTTCCAAACTTTTGACTAAATAATCCTCTGCTTCTAAATCATTATCCCAAATTAGGTTTAGTTTCCCTAAATAGAGGTAACATTCCCATTCTAATTTGGATTTCACATATATCGAGACTTGATCTTCTAACTTCCTAATAAGGTTTAAAGCATGATTAAAATTTTGATAAGATTGATCATAATTAGATTCTCCACGAAAATAATTTAATTTCCCATATTTTATTAGAGTTTGAATAATTCCGTATACATCTTGATTTTTTTCAAAAAATTCAGAATTTCTTTTCAGAATTTTAGATATTCTATCATAATGTTTAAATTTAAAAAGTATTTCAACTAAATTACTAGCTGATTTTACTGCTTCTAATTCTAAATCTTCCTTCTCAGCTAAATCTAGAGCTTTCTGATAATACTCATATGATTTCTCTAAATCTTTTATAAGATAATAAACATTACCCAGATTGTTCAATACTTGTATGACTTTCTGCTGATCGTTTAGATCTTTGAGGATTGAAAGAGATCTATCGAAACGATAGATA
Source organism: Promethearchaeota archaeon (assembly GCA_016840545.1). GTDB lineage: Archaea > Asgardarchaeota > Lokiarchaeia > Sigyniarchaeales > SOKP01 > SOKP01. The sequence continues at coordinate 2,311 of JAEOSD010000157.1, read as the reverse complement.
GCTTGTTCAAAATATCCACTATCTTCATAAATTAAGCCAATTTCATTATGACAAATAGCAATATTGGCCAGATCGTTTGCTTCTAAGAAGTTTTTTAAAGCTAATTCTAGATTTGAAATAGCACGTGAAAAATCTCTTAATTTATAATAAAGACTGGCTTTTTTTAATAATAAATCCCCTGATAAATCACCTTGAATTTCTCGTTGCCTTAACTCATCATCAAGCTCTGAAAGTTTGTCTTCAATTTCTTTATCTTCTATTAATTTTACGCTATAATACCCTTCTTCCAGTTCATCATCGGGATAGAAGGAAGTTCTCTCTTCATGAGGCCGTAAAGAGCTTTTTCCTAAAAAATTATCGAGATTTGTGATTAGTGGTTTTCCGCAATTATGACAATATAACCAGTGTTTTTCAATTGACTCTTTACAATAAGGACATGTAAGCTGATTATACATTGATGTTTGGTTAAGAATGAATAATATTATTAAAATTATTTAGATAAAAAAGATAGTTTCTCTATTTATAATTATTGGTATTAGTCTAATTAACTTACATTTTAAATTTTATTGCTACCTTTTAATTCTTCTTCTATATCTTTATCGTTTAATCCAAGGGACTTTAATAAGATCTTTAATTGGATGATAGCATTTTTAGCTTTTACTTCTTTTGCTAGAAGGAGAGCATTTATGAATTTTTCTTTAGCTTTTCCAATTTGGCCTAAAAGAAAGAAAATTTCTCCAATATAGCTTAAACCTTTAATAATAAGTTCAGGGTAATTACTTTCATATGCAAGAGCTAGACTTTTTTTAAAATAGTTTAGGGCTTCATTAAATTTTTTCTCTCTCTTTTGAAGGATTCCCAAATTAAACGAAGTGACAATAATTCCTTTATTATCTTTTAATTGTTTGAAACTTTCTAAGGATTTTTGATACAATTCCTTTAAAACATCCCAATTTTCTTCTTTTTCATAAATATATATCAAATTCCCCAGACAATCTAATAAATTATAAATATCATCATTATCTGAACAAAGTGCACTACAATCCAAGAAAAAATCACTTGCTTCTTCATTTTTATTTAACTTTAAATAATTGGTTCCAATACCTTTCAAACATGTAATTTCTTCTTGAATTTGATTTAGCTCCTTATAAATCTTTAATGCTTCATTATAATACTCAATTGATTTTTCATATTTCTTTTTCTTAAAATATAAAACTCCAAGAACTCCAAAAACAGCAGCTTGTCCCAATCTATCTCGTTGAATTTTAAAGTGATTTAAACACACTATAATATTATTTTCAGCTTCTATATAATCTTCTATTTCAATCTGTAGAAGTGCTAAATTGCTTAATTCTTTGATATAGTTGGAATCCTTTCCAAACTTTTTTAAGGCTTCAAGATTATCTTTAGTTTCTTTTATTAATTGTTTAATTTCCTTCCTATCCAATTCAACATCTTTTTTCATATAAATAAAAGAATCACCGATTTCTTGTCAATTTAATTTATTTTTTGTAAATCTAATAGGACAGCTTTCTAAAGGACATTTTTTTGGCAAATATATTTGTATAAAAATTATAAAAATACTTATCTATTATTTATTTAGTAAACTATAAGAAATTATTAATTGGAGCAAATATCATATATGAAGAAAAAAGCAAGATTATGGGATTCACTTGAAGAAAACAAGGTAAAATGTCATGTCTGTGCCAACGAATGTATTATAATGCCTGGGAAATTAGGAATTTGTCGTACTCGAAAAAATTTTGATGGAGAATTATACACTCTTATATATGGTTCACTGATCTCTAAAGGAAGTTTAGATCCTATTGAAAAGAAGCCTCTTTATAATTTTTGGCCTGGCGCAACTGCTTATTCAATAGCATCAATAGGATGTTCTTTTAAGTGCCAACATTGCCAAAATTGGAATATTTCACAAGCTAATCCAAGTGATAACGGAAAAAATGGTTTTTACACTCTTGAAGGATTAGAAAATCGTAGGATGTCTTTAGTTGAAATGCCACCAGAAGAATTAGTGAAAAGAGTCGTTAAAAGTGGAGCAAAAACGTTAGCTTATACCTATAACGAACCTTTAATTTGGCATGAATATATATTAGATACAACGAAATTACTTAAAAAAGAAGATATAAAAACCATATTAGTAACTAATGGATATTCCACACCTGAAGCCACTAAAGAGTTAATAGAAGTAGGAATAGATGCTGCTAATATTGATATTAAAGCTATGTCAGATGATTTTTATAAAAAAATATGTGGTGTAAAATCAGTACAACCTGTTTTGGATACAGCAAAG
>JAEOSD010000038.1 GCA_016840545.1 Promethearchaeota archaeon | reverse complement strand
TATCATTTTTTCGATCTAAAATAATTAAAATTTCTTCATATTTTTCCAAAGCTTTGTCATATTTTTTTTGGTTTAAATAAATTTTGCCAATATTCTCTAAAGCTAAAGTTTTTATTGCATAATCATCGAGTTTAGTAGAATAATTTAATATCTTATTAAATTTCTCTAATGCTTCAGAAAATTCCTTCCGACTAAGATAAAGCTCTCCTATTTCATTTAGTATTTCTACTCTCTTTCTAATATTGCCAAGTTTGGTTTCAATTAGAAGAGCCTCCTCAAATCTTTCTATAGATTTTTCAAAAATTTGTTGTTTCTTATACAAAGTTCCAAGCTTGAATAAAAGATCTACAATTTTCCTTAAATTTTTCAACTCTTTATGAATTTCTAACTCTTTTTCATAGATTTTCACGGCTTCTGGGTATTTGTTTAATTTTTCTTGAATTGCTCCCATCTTAGAAAGAAAGAGCACTCTTTTAGATAAATCGTTGACACTCTTTATTAACTGAACTCCCTCTGAATAATATTCAAGAGCTTTTTCAAAAACACCGCGCTTCTCCCAAATTGAGCCTATATCAAAAAATATATCGATTTTCTGAGGGTCTTTAATAGACTCCATAGCAACATCTAAAAGCTCCTCTCCACATCTTAATGCCTCATCAAGCATATTATAATTAATAAATATCTTAAAAGGAATTATTTTTTTCATAACATAATTTGGTGAATCAAGGTTGAATCGCATCCAATTTTCTATATCCGTAGAAAATCCATTTTGTGTTATACCTTGTTCAAGAGTTAAAAAATTTTTAAAAAATTTACAAGTGTTTACATTTATTCTGTAAATTTTCATATTTTGATGATAATTTTTAATTTCTAAAAGAATTTTATCAATTCTATCAAGTTCTATGGTAATATAATGTGAATTTTTATCTATTTCGTATACATCGCTTTCATTTTCATCTAATATATGGTTAATCCAGAATATATTATTCAAACTATCAATATCTCTTAACATCGGGAGGATATCAAAATCATTTTTCCCTGAATAACCTATAATAATCAACGAACTTCCACTTAATATATTATTTAAAAGTGGTTGTTTATATGGTTCCAATTGGAAAAGTGATATTCTTTTTTCATTTTCACCAATTTTTTGAATAGTATTAATTAAGGGCTTAGTTGTATTTTCGCCAGTGATAATATTTTTAATAGAACCATGTAATTTGAATAGAAATAGCTTTCCTTTTTTTAATGCTTTATCAAAATTCTCATCTTGATTATAATCTTTTTCTGTAATGATTGGCACTATTTTTTTTTTAGAGACATTAGATTGTAATAATGATTCTTCAATTAAACAATCAAAGTTCGTGGTCATGACATATTGACCTTTCTTAATCATATCAGCAAGAAAGAAATGCAAATAATTGGGTTTTGTATCAATTCCATATATGTTGTATATTTTGAGTATTGGATCGAAATGAGTACAAATAATTTTAAGCAAAGTTTCAAGAGTCAGTTCTGGAATGCTTAATATTTTTTGAATTTCAAAATCCTCACACAGAAATTTAACAATATACTGAATTATTTCATGTCCGTCAGGTAAATATGATGGAGCTTCAACTGAACAACCAGCACCAGCAAGAAATACTAATTTTTCATCATTGCCTAACAAATGAGTAATTGTTTGAATGATTTCTTTCATTTTTACTGCGATGATATCAGATTTTATAAATAATAAAATTCTTTCTATAAATAATTTTCTTCAATAGATTTCCATTTTATTGCAATACAATTGTATAAATTTTATGAAATTCTTACGAATTTTTTGTAAAATTATACCTCTATGAAAAAAAATACGGTTTAAAAGTGTTTAAATATTTTCTAGTAGTAAAAGATTCTTTTTATGTGACTATTATTGAAAATTTTCGTTTGTATAAAGCAAGTTCCCGGAGTTTCTGAAGTAAAAATTGATCCCAAAACAAATACATTAATACGATCTGGAATCCCTTCAATTATAAATCCACATGATAAACATGCAATTGAATTAGGACTTACTATTAAAGAAAACCATGGAGGAGAAGTTATTGCAATAAGTATGGGGCCTCCTCAAGCAGAACAAGCTTTACGTGAAGCTCTATCTATGGGTGTTGATAAATCTTATCTTTTGACCGATAGAGCGTTTGCGGGAGCAGACACTTTAGCTACATCCCATACATTGGCTCTAGCAATTAAAAAATTATTGAAGGAATTAAAAAAAGCAGATCCTTATTTAGTTATCTGTGGAACCCAAGCAATTGATGGAGATACTGCTCAAGTTGGCCCTGAATTAGCAGAAGAACTTGGTATACCTCAAATAACATATGTGTTAAATTTTGAATTAAAAGTAGACAGAATTATAGTAGAAAGAGTTTTTAGAGCTGAAGAAATTATCATAATTGAAACTAAATTACCTGCTTTAATTTCAGTTCTTAAAGAAATAAATAATCCGAGAAAACCTGGAATAAAAGGGATTGTTGATGCTTATGAGAAAAAGAAAGTAGTATTTTGGAATTCTGAAGATTTGAAAGCTGATAAAACAGAAGTTGGATTAAATGGTTCTATGACAGAGGTGTGGAAGATCTTTATCCCCGTAAGAAAAGGAGAACATATCAAACTTACTGGTACAATTGATGATATGACAAATGAGTTAGTAAAAAATTTAAAAGAAGATAAAGTAATTTAGGAGGAGATCCGTATTAGCATAATTATTGAAGATACTTTATGTACAGGTTGTGGTAATTGTGTTGTAAATTGCCCTTATGGTGGAATTGAGATAATAAATGATATCGCAGTAATTACTAGTGAGTGTAACTTATGTGGAGCATGTGTAGATGAATGTCCTGTTGATGCTATTATATTAGAACGTGAAGAATATATAGATAAGATTGATAAAAGTCAGTATAAAGGTGTGTGGGTTGTAGCAGAACATTATAAAGGTATAATTCATAAAGTCGCTTACCAATTATTAGCGAAAGGAAGAGAATTAGCGGATATTTTAAATGTAAGTTTGACTCTTGTCATATTAGGAGATAAATTTGATGCTCTTCTGGATGAATTTGGAGAATATGGTGCTGATAAAGTCATTTATGTAAAGTCTACTTTATTGAAAGATTATTATTCTGATTTATATGTAAAAACTTTAACAGAATTAATCTCAAAACGGAAACCAGAGATTGTTTTAATAGGTGCTACACCAACTGGAAGAGATTTTGCTCCTCGAGTTGCAAAAAGACTAAATGCTGGTCTAACAGCAGATTGTACAGGATTAGATATTGAAAAAGAAACAGGGAACCTTATGCAAACTCGTCCTACATTTGGTGGAAATATTATGGCAACGATTCGAACTCCTACAAGTAGACCACAACTAGCAACAGTTAGACCAGGCATATTTAAAGCAGTTACATGTGAAAAAAAGAAAATAAAAATCATAAAATTAGAAAAAGAATATAAAGAAAAAGATTCTGTTGCTAAAATTGTAAAAATAATTAGTAAAGAAAAAAAAAAAATTAATTTAGAAGATGCAGAAATAATAGTAGCTGGGGGAAGAGGCGTTGGTTCGAAAGAGGGCTTTAAATTAATTAAAGAACTAGCAGAAGTTCTTGGAGCCGAAATGGGGGGTTCAAGAGTAACTGTGGAATTAAATTGGCTCGACCAAGATAGACAGGTTGGACAAACAGGAAAAACTGTCTCACCAAGTCTTTATATTGCATGTGGAATTTCTGGAGCAATACAACATCTAGTTGGAATGCAGAACTCTGGAATAATCGTTGCAATTAACAGAGATGGAAATGCTCCAATCTTTAATATTGCGCACTATGGAATTGTCGGGGACCTTCATGAAGTTATTCCAGTATTAATTGAAAAAGTAAAAAAAGCAATGCTAGAAGAATAAATTCCCTCTCTTGGTTTGACAAAAATTAAATTTAGCGTTTGGATTTTTACCTATATTTTTAATCCAATTCAAATTTTATTATAATTTTTATATTAAATTAAGTAAATTTGATTTGGATAGATTTTAAAAAAGAAAAAAAGTTGTAATGGAATGATTTTGAGCCAATAATTAGTGGAGGAATAAATTATGGCAAATTTAAAACATTCCACTACATTGATAGAAAAAACTTTTTTTCTACAATATTCACAATAGTGACCCAACTATAAAAAGTTTTCGTCGATTTTATAAACGCTCTATTTAAATTTCTGATAAATTTACTCCTTATAAAAGTATTTGAAATACTATATCTACTATTTTAGAATCATATTGCTACTTTTGATTAGAAAAGCTAAGTTGGCTCATAAATTTAAGTTAACAAAAAAATTTTTCTCAAATTTCATACGATATTTTGTACTTTTTTTAAAAAATATAATCCCAATTTGGACACAAATTTTTTAATATTGAAGTTACCTACCACTACAAAATATATTTTTATTAAGATCTTAATAAGCATAAAATCAAAATTTCCCTTTTTGATTCATTGCAAATCTAAAGTAAATTAGCTAAATTCTAAAGATCTTAACGACTTTTAATATAATAAGCACAACTGGCCCATCATTGGAAAAAACAGTTTTCAAAATCTTAATGTATTATCGATAAAAAGATTTTTAACCTATTTAATTGAAAAGATTTTAATTAATGGGAGGTTCTACCCATTATTTTTAATCATGAATAAATTAATTAATTTTTTGAAATTAATTAAAAGTAGATAAATAATTAAAGATTAAATTCAGTATATCTGTGTACTATGGAAATTGAAGATTATAATCATAAGGTTTTCTCATATCTGCTTGTTGGTGTTGGGGGTCAAGGAGTTATAAGGGCAATACAGATTTTGTCCTGGGCGGCATTAAGGGAAGGATTTAAGGTCAGAACAGCAGAAACTCATGGTATGGCACAGAGAGGAGGATCAGTAGCATCATATTTACGATTTTGCAAAGATGTAGAGGGCCCTTTAATTCCAAGAGGTAAAGCTGATATAATTCTAGCATTCGAAACAAGTGAAGCAGTAAGAAGTTTCACCTATGCAGGACCAAACACATTTTTCTTTATTAATAATAAGTTAATTGTCCCTCCAATGATCCACCAAATGAGAAGAGAATATCCTAAGAATGATGAAATTCGCAAATTTTTAAAAAATGTGTCTCAGTATATTTATTTTATCAATGCAGAAGAATTAGCAGAAAATGTTGGAAACAGTAGAACGATGAATGTAGTGATGTTGGGAGTATTAATGGGCGCTGAAAAAATCCCTATTAAAAAGCAAACTCTTGAAGAAGCAATATTGCAGTTTGTACCGAAGAATGCTCAGGATATTAATAAGAATGCGTTTCAAATTGGTATCGATAATGGAAAATCAATAATGAGGGAACTACATGAATAACCCATTTTTTATAGAAAATCGACCAGGAAAAAAAGGAATATTGTTAGGAAATGAAGCTATTGCAAGGGGTATTCTTGAAGCAGGAGTAATTATTGGAGCAGGATATCCAGGTACCCCTTCATCTGAAATCTTAACTACTTTAGCAGATATGCAGAGATACTACACACATTTAAAACTCGAATGGAGTGTTAATGAAAAAGTTGGTTTTGAAGTCGCTTATGGAGGCTCTATGTCAAATGTACGTTCAGTAGCATGTATGAAACATGTAGGTGTCAATGTCGCATCTGATGCTTTCATGACAGCATGTTATGCCGGTGCACGAGGGGGTATGGTTTTAGTATCTGCAGATGATCCTAATTGCTACTCGTCTCAGAATGAACAAGATAACAGATTTTTTGGACCTCATGCTTTGGTTCCTGTTTTTGAGCCATCAACCCCACAAGAAGCAAAGGATTTAATTAAATATGCATTTGATTTCTCTGAACTATATCAAACTCTGGTGTTATTCCGCACTACCACAAGACTAAATCATGGGAGAGGCGATGTGGTTTTAGGCGAAATAAAAAAGATAAACAGAGAGTATGGATTTGACTGGGATAGATCAAGATGGGTATGTTTACCTTCTCATTCTCGTGTTCTTCGTATAAGATTACTCGAAAGAATGGAAGATATTTCTGATTTTGCTGACGAATTTCCTTTTAATTCACTTAAAATAGCAAAAGAAAGAATTAATGGTATTCGATACGGATTGGTTGCAGCTGGTGTTCCTTATGCCCATTTAATGGATGCTCTAAACTATTTTGGAATAAAAGATGAAGTCTCAATACTAAAACTAGGAATGGTTTACCCTGTTCCACGAAAATTAATTAGTAAATTTTTCAATTCTGTAGATGAAGTTCTCGTTATTGAAGAACTTGAACCCTTTCTCGAAGACATTTTAAAAAAAATAGCATATGAGGAAGGTTTATCTGGAGAATTTAAAATTCATGGGAAAGATTATTTTCCTCAAAATGGAGAATTACCTGCTGAGCTCTACTTAGAGAATATTGCTAAATGGATAGGTTTGAGCTATGAAAAAGTCTCAATCCCACATGATTTGATGATAATTCCCCCAAGATTGCCAATTTTATGTCCAGGATGTAGTCATAGAGCTACTTTTTATGCGATTAAGCAAGTAGAGAAAAAGATGAAGACGAAATTCGTGAATTCTTCGGATATTGGCTGTTATACACTTGCAGTATATAAACCTCTCGAAGGATTGGATACAGAGGTTTGCATGGGAGGGTCCATAGGTTTAGCAAATGGAATATCAAAAATTCAATCAAAGGATAATCCTGTCTTAGCTATTTTGGGAGACTCAACTTTTTTTCATTCAGGAATTCCTGCTCTAATAAATGCTGTTTATAACGAAAATAATATACTTATCATTATATTAGATAATCGCTCAACAAGCATGACAGGCTTTCAGGATAATCCTGGAACGGGAGTAAAGATCACAAAAGAACCAGGAATAAGGGTTATTTTAGAGGATCTTGTGAAAGGTTGTGGCGTTCCTGGAGAAAATATTTGGGTGGAAGATTCTAATAATTTAACTAAATTAATTGAAAAACTAGAAGAAGCCATTAACGCAAAGGGAGTTAGAGTCTTCATTTCAAGACATACTTGTTCATTAGTAGAAACTAAACAATTTAAAGCCCAAAAAATACAACCACCCCTCGTTAAAATCAATCAAGACAAATGTGTAGGCTGTCTTATCTGTGTAAATAAATTTGGATGTCCTGCATTAATATTTGATGAAGAACATAAGAAAGCTAATATTGATCAGACCTTTTGTAGAGGTTGTAAGGTTTGTATTGATGTATGCCCTCAAGAAGCAATATATGAGGAGAGAGATTGAGAAAATGGTAAATTTATTTTTTAAACCGAAAACTATTGCTGTTATTGGAGCAACAGCAAACCCAAAAAAATTCGGTAATGCCGTAACAATCAATATTCTTAGAAATAAAAATTTAGAAAGTGAATTATTCCTAGTTACTCATAAAAGCACCGAAATTATGGGGTTAAAGTGCTATAGATCAGTAATAGATGTTCCTAAAGATGTAGATTTAGCAATTATTTTAGTACCTGCAAAATTTGTTGAAGAAGTTGTTGATAAATGTATAGAAAAGAGAGTTAAAAGAATTATTATTGTTACAGCTGGATTTGGTGAAATTGACGAAAAGGGCAAAGCAATTGAGCGTCAAATCGCTAAAAAATGTAGAGAAGCGGGAATTCGGGTTATGGGTCCAAATTGTGTTGGTATACAAAATTTAGATATAGCATTAAATGCCTCGTTTATACAAACTGCACCTCAAGGCAACATCAGCTTGATAAGCCAATCAGGTTCGTTTGGATGTGCCAGTTTTTACGCAATGGAAAAGGAAAATCTTGGATGTTCAAAATTTGCTAACATTGGTAATAATATTGATGTCTCATTTAGTGAAATATTAGAATTTTTCAATGAGGATATGAATACTCATATTATTTGTATCTATATGGAGACAATTTCAGATGGTAGAACTTTCTTAAATACTTTAAAAAAAATACTACCAAATAAACCTATTATTATCTTAAAAGGTGGAAGATCTCCTAAGGGTATGAAAGCTGCTAGTAGTCATACGGGTTCAATAGTCACAAATTATAATATGCTAAAAACTTCAATCAAACAAGCAGGGGCTATTTTATGTGAAAACGTTACTGATTTTATAACAGCATTAAAAAGCTTTTATTTTTTACCAATCCCTCAAGGAGAGAACATTGGAATATTAACGAACTCAGGGGGAAGTTCTGTTTTATTTAGCGATAAAGTGGAAGAATTTGGATTAAATCTTGCCGAATTTTCGGAAGAACTGAAAGATAAAATGGCTCCACACTTAATTCCCTTAGTTAAATTGATTAATCCACTTGATATGATCGCTGTTGCTGCTGAAGAACAGTACTATGAGATTACAAAACTAATGTTAGAGGATCCCAGAATCGATATCGTTGTTCCATGTGTAGTTATACCTCCTTTTTTAGAAATGGATTCTAATGAACATTACAGAGGTATAGTACGTGCTTGGAATGAAACAAAAAGAACTAAACCAATAATCCCTCTAATTTTTTTTAGTCAAAATTTTGAAGCCCTTATAAGCTATGCTAAAGAAAAAAAATCACCAATTTTCTTTACACCCCAAGAAGCTGCATTTTCAGCAAAAATTTTAATTGAAAGAATGAGATTTTTATCGAAAATATAAAAATTTATTTTGAATCATTTTTTTCTTTTGCAAATAGTGCTGCTCCTATAGCTCCAATGTGTTGTGGATTTGGTGGAATTAAAATGTTTGTTTTTATTTCTCGTTCTAAAATTTCCCCAATAACACTATTATGGGCTATAACTCCTCCAGTAAGGATTATTTTGCCCTCTAATTCTGCCATTTCGATGATTCTCTTCACTACAGAGTCAAACGCGCTTTTTATCATATCCTCTACTTTTTCTCCTTCTTTAATTCGAGTAAGAATTTCTGTTTTTGCGAAAACAGTACAAAAGCTTGCAAGAGGAACGTTTGAAGTGGATTTTGAAGCTATGCTATTTAATTCTTTAAGTGGAATATCAAGTCTATATGCAATTTCCTCTATAAATGCTCCCGTCCCTGCTGCACACTTTCTATTCATTTTAAATCTAATTATTTTACCCTTATCATCAAGTTTAATGATCTTAGTATCCTGCCCTCCAATATCGATAACTGTTATTTTTTGGGGAAAATAGTGGTAAGCACCCTTTGCGTGGCAACTGATTTCAGTTCTATAAGTATTAGCAAATGAAACTTTACTTTTTCCATATCCTGTAGCTGTAATATGTTTTATTGCAGACCTAGATAATAATGCGCTTGATATTACTTTTTCAAAAGCAGTTTTACTTGATTCCTCTATAGATGTACCAGTTCGTTTAATATAAGAGGCTACAACGTCTTTACTATTGTTTATAATTACAGATTTAACATATGATGTTCCAACATCGATACCTACAAAATATCTACCATCTGGCATCAATTCACCTTAAGAATATAAAAATCTAACTTTTAACAACACGAGGAAGCTCGCATCCTCTAATTAAAGATACGAATATATTATTATATGGTGTTGGGATTCCTTCAATTTTTCCATACTCAATTATTTTTCCATTAAGAAATTCTATCTCCGATGGATTTCCTGATTTTATATCAGCTTCCATTGAAACTCTATGGTGCCCTGCTTTATCCAAATAATTCATACAGGATTCTATAAAATCTGGCTTAAAGTCAATACCTCGTGCTCTGGCTACCTCAATTCCCTCACGTAAGATTTCTCTAGCAATCTTTCGCGTATCCTTGAACTCCATTGTTTGTTTCATTGTTGTCCCAGTAGTGACACAAATGGGACTTATTGTGTTAAGTATACATTTTATCCATTCATATTTTTTAATATCTGAAGTAAATGAAGTCTCTAATCCTGCTTTGGTGATTACTTCTGCTAATTTCTTAGCTTTTTCTTCAACTTTAGCTGTTAAAATTCCTAAATAGTTTGGGGGGTTAAAGAAAGACATTCTTATAATTCCGTTAGCTGTTATATTTCCAGCATAATTTACTACTATACGCATAGAATTCTCAATTCCAAAAAATTCAGCAATGAGTTCTTCTGTATCAAAACCATTCTGCAAACTAATTAAAGTGGTGCCTGGATTCACTACCTTTTTAATTTGTGGTAAAATGATTTCAAGATAAGAGGCTTTAACAGCAATAAATAATGTATTTACTTTTTTATTTTGAAGTTCCTCTATGGAATAGCATAGATTTTCTGGTAAAAATTTAACATTTAATTCTTTAAAGTGTGTTATCGTTAGCCCATTCTTTTTTATCTCATCTATATGGCTTTTAACTTTATCAATAAGAACTAATTCATGTCCAGCATGGGCAAGGTGGGCTGCCATGATCCCGCCTGTTGGTCCTATGCCAAGAATGCCAAATTTATATTTTTCCATATTTATACCTCTTTAAATCTTGATAAAAAATCACTGCACGGAAATGTCTAACAATTTTTTCATTAGATCAGATAATTTTCCTGCGGCTAGTCTTCTTTTTCTCAAATTTATAGCATTTGCATCTATAAATTGGAGTGCGCCAGGGATACAAAACTTCACACATAGAGGATCACCACTACAAAGGTCGCACTTGATAATTTTCCTATTCTTGTCTATTCCTATTCCTCCAAGCGGACAAAACATAATACAAAGTTTACACCCTACACACAATTCATAGTTGATTAATAATGCTCCTGTCTTTTCATCCCTGCTTATAGCCCCCATAGGACAAACAGTCTCACAAATAGGAGTATCACATTGTTGACAAACCATTGGTATATAAAGTCCAGAATTTTCCCATTTTACAATATGGATTCTTGCACGAGAAGGATTGCTAACTTTTTCATGAAAGATAGAACATACATTCTCACAGAGTCGGCATCCCGTACATTTTTCTGGATCAACAAACAAAATTTTTTGCATTCTATCTACCTCGATTTTAAATGACATGTGATTTTTCTTTTTCAATTCCAAGTTTCTGAAGGGTTTGCGCGGTAGGAACTCCATTATTATCCCATCCATGTAGGTCATAGTATTCATCCAACATTTTCTCAAATTTTTCTCTATCAATTTTTATTCCCTTCACCCTTGGAAGTCCTTTAGGAGTAGCTTCTTTAAAATAGCGTTCTGGTAGAATATCATCTTTTCTTGAAAATCCTTCTCTAATATTAAACATTCTTTCAGTAGTATATATTCTTTCACCAATTTCCATGAGTTGAGATTTTGAATATTGCATCCCAGAAGCTAAATGGATCAATTTTGAATATTCATCCCATTTTGGAGCGTGAACAGCCAAAAAAACTGTTTGAAATTTACATGTTCCAAGAGAATCGGTAACCGTATATAGGAGTTCTTGCCACCAAACCATACGACTTTTCCCTTTGTAAGATCTATAATCGGATGATATTGAACCTCCATAAATTTCCTCCAAAAAATCTTCAGGTAATCCATAAAGATCTATAGCTGGTCGACTTCTTAGATGATCAGCCCCCCTCGTTGAGGTGACAATACCTAAAGCTAAGCTAGGTGTAGGACGTTCGTCTGAATGTAGATTACTCATGCCTTTTACTTTGATCGCATAATACTCAGCCTCTTTTCCTATCTTTGCGATAGCTGGTTTAAATCCATCAGCGAGTATATTTCCAAAACCTTCCCTTTGCGTTATTTTTTGGATAAGTTCAAAAAGAACCTCTTCATTGCCCCATTCAAGTTTTAGTCCATCTGTCATTTTTTCAGTAATTATTCCCTTTTCATAGAGTTCCATTGCCCAGGCAATGAGTCCTCCAGTTTCTAATGTATCTAAACCATGTTTGTTAACTAGATGGTTTGCTACAAGAATTGTTTCCATTTTTTTGCAATCTACCATAGTACCAAATGCTCCTAGCGAAGTATATTCTGGACCTTCTGCAAAAATAGGCGAAAATTGACCTTCTTTTAAAATATAACGGTGACGGCAGCTAACAGGACACCCATAACAACCTGACATGCCAATAGTATATTTGTCCATTTCTTCAGGCTCAATTTCCCAGCCCTGATCCAGCTGGTTTAATTGAAAATTTCTAGTTCGAATCAATCCCGTGGTATTAGTGGTGCTATATATTATTAGTGTTCCCCATTTTGATGCTGCCCTTGAATAACGATTTTTCATAACCATAGCAATCATTTCTTTACAATAATCTAATAATTGTTCTGGATAAGTAAATTCTATATCCATTGTTCCACGAGCAGCTATTGCCTTTAAGTTTTTTGAACCCATAACACACCCCATTCCGGTACGACCAGCAGAATTTTTCATACCAGTTCTTATATTAGCGAATCGTACAAGATTTTCACCCGCATTACCGATTACTAAAGATTTAATTTCTTCATCTTCAAGATTTGAACGTATTAGCGATTGTGTTTTAAAAGTATCTTTTCCCCAAAGATGTGTTGCCTCTAGTATTTCAATTTCTTCATCATGTAACCAAATAAAAACGGGCTTCTCAGCTTTTCCTTTTATTACTAAATGATCAAAACCAGCCATTCTCATTTCAGGTGCAAAGAAACCTCCAATATTAGAATTACCAACTGCACCAGTTAATGGTGATTTCGCGGCGATATCGCATCTTCCACTTCCAAGTGCAGGAATTCCAGTAAGCAATCCAGCACCTATAATTAAAACATTTTCAGGGCTTAACGGATCAATTCCAGGTAATAGATGATTATATAAAAGATACATATCTATACCTCTACCACCTAAAAATTGCTCTCGGATTGATTTTGGAATTGTTTTTTTAGTAATTTCTCCACTAGATAAATCAATATAGGCTATTTTTTTATTCCAAACTATAATATACCACCTCTACCTCCTAATCTCGCTAAACCACTAATCTTTAATTTTTTTAGTGGAGTGGGAATTTGTGCCCACATCTTCAACAGAAATAAATCGAGAAGGTAAATTTTAAGTTGTATTCACTTCAAAAATTAAATAAATTAACTTTTTATTTAAAGTTTCCATTAGATTTAAATAAATCCAAGAAAAACTAGTAATTAATAAATTAATTAAAGTTTTGTAATGGAAACCGCTTTATAATAAAATAGTAATTAACGTCTCAACTCGTAATTAATTAAAAGATTTGACTTATATATGAGCGAAGATTTGAAATGCAGATGTTTGAATTGTTTAAAACGATTTCCAGTTCAATCTAATGTTAAAGAAGCCACATGTCCTCACTGTAATATTAAATATAGAATTTCTTGGCCATGGCCCGATCAACCTAAGATTCGAGGATTAGCAAAATAAAAGATTGGAAAATCAATAAAAGTAAGAGAAAGCAGAATAAGAGCTAATTATCGATTTAAAATATTCAATTAACATCTTCTTTTTTTATAGCTGAATCAACTATTTCTGTAATATCATAGATTTTTATTGAATTATTGGTTAAAGGATCCATACGAGAAGCAAACCGAAAGTTTAATTGACATTGTGGACAAGCAGTTGTTAAAATATCAACATTTGTTGGAATTAGGTCTTCTTTAAGCCTTATTTGTGTTGTTTCTAAACTTACCCTGTTGTTAAAAGTCCAAAGTCCAGCTCCGCCTCCGCAACATCGAGCACAACTTCTATTCAATGACATTTCAATCAGCTCAAGATTTGGTATTGCTTTCAATAAATTACGAGGTGGTTCGTAAACCTTACTATGTCTTCCAAGGGAGCATGGGTCATGATAGGTTACTTTTAAATTCAATGGTTTAAGCCTAATTTCTTTTTCTTTAATCATTTTTTCAAGAAATTGGGACGTATGAAGGATTTCACATGGTATATTAAGATCAAGGATTTCAGGATAAAGCCTTGTAAAGGTGTAATAACACCCTGAACAGGGGGTAACAATAATTTTTGCTTTTGTTTTTTCAATCTTTTTAATAAGGTCATTCGCAACTTTTTTAGCTTGTTCCCATAATCCCGTTGAGAGTAAGATGTAGCCACAGCAACCTTCTTTTTTCCCTAACATTGTGAAATCAAGGTTTAATTGGGTTAAAATGTTGATAAAAGCTTCAGCTGTTTTGGGTGTTCTGGTTGCTGTAGTGCAACCTAAAAAACAGAGAGTTTCTGCTGTTTCTGGTAAAATTAAATTAGACATATTTTTTATTCGTGAGAACCTTCGATCAACGGTGGTTGCGCTAGGATCTCCATGTTCAGAAATATTATTAGCGGTCGTATAAAAAACTTGTGGAACCAAATTGTTTTCTGCAATTTGTCTTCTCAAATAAAGTATTGCTTCATGAAACTCCAAATCTTGATAGCATTGAGCAAAGCAAAGTCCACATTTAGTACATGCATAGAGGGTGTTAATTACTTTATTCGAAAAGGCAAGTTCTCCTTTCATTACTCCTCTGGCTATTAACATTCTCCCCTTGGAGCTCCATGTTTCAATCCCATTAAAAGAGGGAGATACTGTACAATAACCAGAACACGTGATACATTGCTGACATTTAATTAGAGTCTTTCCGAACAATAGGTTTTGAACTGCTAAAGCAAGATTCCTATAGGTGCTATACCCATTTTTATGCATTTCATAAATTTTTTTAATAAATTTATCTTTATCTTCTATCTCCTTAATACAATCTTCCAGGTTGGGGATTTCTACATCATCTAATAGGAGTATAGTATCTTTGTTAAAACGTGATGGATATTCTTCCCCTCTTTTAATTATTACGATATCATTTTTTTTAGCCAATTCCAAGATTTCTTGTTCTTCTTTTAGAGAGGATAATTTGACTACAATATCAAGTTTAGGATAAATTTGGTCTAAAAAAGTTTTTTCAAAAGAGTACACATAAAGATCTTCAAAATCCGTCAAAATCTGACTTTTGTTTAAAATTCCTTTCAGTTGTTCAATAAATTCATTTTTAGATTTCATCCACTTCACTTGATATGAGAATTTTGTTGCAACTTATTTTATTCATTTATGAAATTAACTGATAATTTGGGTATAGATTAGATAAGATTAGTAAAAATTTTTAATCTTTTGATTAACTTCTATAATTCTTTTGGAAAAAATTTTTAACAAACATTTTATTATTTAGAGTTTAATGGTTAATGTCGTGTTAAAATTGATGGCAATATTTTCAACAGATGTTGGATTAACACAGATTAACTATTCAGATGTTGATACACTTGGCGATGTAATCGATCAATTTATGAGTAAGTATGGGACGAAATTAAGGAAAAGTTTTATTGATGCCCAAGGAAATTTGGAAACACATGTAGTCATTTTAGTAAATGGAAGAAATTATCTATTTTTAGAAGAATTAAACACAAAATTAAAGGATGGAGACCAAATAGTTATTTCTCCTCCCTTAGTAGGAGGGTAAGGTAAATTTTATAAAATAAGTAGATTTATCCAATCTGCTATAACTGCAGGTTTTTCTTGTCCTTTAATTTCAATTGTATGATGTGATGTGAATTTCATACCTTTTTCTACCAGTTCAACTTTTGAGATATATGACACATCACGAATAAAAGAGCCTACTGGAACAGCAGAGATAAACCTGATTTTATCGAATCCATAATTAACTATTGATTTTGCATCTGTTATATAGAATTGCATTAAATCCCTTTCACCATCTTGAAGAGTAAAGAACCCCAACATAGATAAAACAAAAAAACCGTGAGCTACGGTTTTGCCATACATTGAATGCTCTGCTCTTTCAGGATTAATGTGAATATATTGATGATCTTTAGTGAGATCAGCAAATTTGTTTATAGCTTCTTGAGTAACTTGATACCATTTTGTAATGAATTCTTTTCCAATATAGTTTTTTATTTCAATAGCTTTAATATTTACCATTTTTTATTTCGCTCTTATTATCAAATCATTCTATTAAATTATCACTTAAAAATGTTTTAGTTTAATTATCTTCTTTAACGATCTTCTAGTTGTTCTATAAATGCTTCTATGCTTGTTCTTGATTGCTCATCAGATAAGCATCTTAAGTCATTTAAATCTCCATTCAAAATTAATGTTGGAATCTCAATTTCACCTTCAAGTCTTTGAGGCATTCCATAGCGACTATTGGTATTATGTGGACAAGTTTTTGCATCATGAAATAGAATACCATCGATTTTAAAGTAGTTTATCATTTTCTTAAGATATATCTCTTTATATTCATCTGAGCGTGATATAAAGATTTCGCTATATGCTTTGGCCATACTTTTAAATGGATCTTTTTCATTAAAAGCAGAAAATATCCAACTATTGCAATAAGTCGAAGCAACTACACAAACTTTAAGACTTGAAAATAATTCCGAATAGTGTCTTAGTCTTCCCCAAATTGGCATGCCTTCCCAATATAGCCTAAAGCGCTCATCTTCTATAGCTCCTATATGATTTTCTACTCTTTTTTGTAGTTCTGCTAATAGAATTGTATAATAATCTACAGCTTGTTGAGTTCCTCTCAAAACTACAGCAGGCCCCATATGAATAGTTCCATCAAAGAAAGTAAAGGGTGAAGGGATAGTAGCTGCAGTGTCCAGAACCTTTTTCCAAAGGTCAGAACATTCACGGGAAAGTGATATTACTTTCTTAAGTTCCTCCATTTCGAATTTAATTGTTGAAATCTTTTCTAAAGTTTTGATAAACTCCTCCATCTGCTTAGCTATAAATGTAATTTGCGTATTGGTCACTTCTCCCACATTTCTAGGTGTAGAAATACCAACTAAAGGGGCATTAAATTCGTTCGCATACCAACCAAACCAATCTTGTACCTCTCTACATTGATTTGTGTTAAATACCAATACGTCAGGTCTTGGAACACTCTTGATTATAGGGTAAATTCGCGTTAATGGTGTCACTTTTTTTAAATAGGCACCAATGTCCGCAGTAAGATAAGAACAAATCTCAGGTGAATATCCTATCGCGTTAGCAAATGGGATTAGATCTGTCGCCATTCTAGAGGACCCCAATAGGGCACTATGGTTTTCTGGGAAATAAACTTCAAATCCTAAACTTCTTAAAATTTCTGCAGGACCAACACTCGAACACCAAGCAACTTTTTTATCATCACTTTTAGAGTAATGATCTAACTTATGATAATAATCAGACATCAATTGTTTTAATTCCTTAGTAGCTGCTATTTCTTTCCTATACAAATCAAACGCCTTAATTATGATTATTTGTATATTATTTTTCAATCAACTGATACTTCCAAGACCATTGCTGCTGCTGTGTCTCCAGCAGCACAACCATCTGCTAACCCGTAACCTCCTCCTTTTAACACCAGTTCTTCAATTAATTCTATTATAATTCTCATCATTGTAGGTGCTTGAGGATGACCATAGATAAGTGAGCTTCCGTAATTATTCATATCCTTCCAATTGATATCCATCTCCTTACAAAAATACACATCATTAACAGCAAAAGGATTATGTGTTTTAATTACTGATACATCTTGTATGGAGATTCCTACACTTTCCAAAGCTTTCTTAGCAGCAGGGATAATAGCCATAGCCATATATCCTTTCTTTGTTTTATATTCTCCATAAGACACAATTTTAATCTCAACGTCTTCTCTCTTCCTTAATTGATTTGCTTTTTCTTTAGTAGCAACAATAACACCACAATTTGCATCTGCTGGATGTGTTTGAGTTCCATAAGTAACCGTACCTCCTGGAAGCACTGGTCTAAGTTTCGTTAAACCCTCCAAAGTCGTTGGATATATTCCCTCATCACCTTCTACAGTTGCTAGTATCTTTCGACCAGAGCGATCTTTTACTTCAATTGGCTCTAACATATATTTCTTTTGGAAAGCTCTATTATCCTTTAAAGCATCTTGATATTGATTATAACGTAACATAGTAACCTCATCTTGTTCTTTTCTTGTGATCCCAACTTCTTTAATTACATTCTCTGCTGTTTCAATCATTGCATTTTTAGCAAATGGATCTCGTCCAAAATTATCCCATACCCAATTTTCTGCATCCAACGTGCTCCCAGGTGCTTGAGGATTTGGATAGACAAGATGAGGTCCATTGGAACATCGATCTGCGGTCACCACAAGTACATTTTTATTTACTCCCGTTTCTATATTCTGTGCAGCGATCGAAATACAGTTAGTTCCTGTAGCACAAGCTTGACTAATCATAGGTCCAGTGACATGTTCTGCTCCTATTAAACTCGCAAACCAAGGACCTCCATAGAAGCAATATAATTGTGGAATAGTAATACCTAATATGACTTCATCAAATTCATTAGGAGAAATTTCCCTATTATTTAAAAATCTAGCCGTTATTTCTGCTGCAAATTTAATAGCATGAAGATTTTGAAAACTCATTTGCCACCTACTAAAGGGTGTAGTCCAATATTGACCATATGGTATATATGCATTTTCAAATGTCATTATTTTTTAATCCCCATTTAGTTCTAAATTAATTTCTTAATAAAATTACTTATTATTTTCATTAAACCGTTCTCGTAATATTCGGTGGATAACTTTACCGGACCCTGTTCTAGGCATCTCGTCTAAATTAATGATTAAGACTTGTTTTGGAATCTTAAATCTTGCTAATTTATTTTCACAATATTGACGAATTTCTTTAGTAAAACTTTCTTGAGAATCTATTTCTTTATTTAAAATACAAACTGCTGTAACTCTCTCTCCCCACTTATAATCTTGCAGACCAATTACAGCACATTCAATAACTAGTTGGTGAGAAAGAATAACTTTTTCAACTTCAGAGGGATACACATGTTCTCCTCCAGTTATTATCATATTAGCTTTCCTATCTACAAGGTAATAGAAACCATCCTCATCTTTTTTACCCATGTCTCCAGCACTGAAAAATTCTCCTCTAAATGCCTCTTTAGTTTTTTCTGGTAATTTATAATACTCATCAAACATTTGTGGACCACGAGAATATAACTCACCAATTTCTCCTAAAGGTAATGGATTTCCATCTTCATCCAATAATTTAATGCAATCTGTTCCAATACATTCTTTTCCGATAGAACCTAATTTATTCATTTGATCTTCAGGTCTAAGAAGTGTTACTAAACCTGCTTCAGTTGAACCGTATGCTTCAAAAAGTTTCGTTTTATTAAATAGTTTCATCACATCTAGTTTCATTTGTTTAGTCGCGGGAGCAGAAGAAGTTAATAAGGCTCTAACAGAACTTAAATCGTATTTTTTCTTAATTTCTTCAGGGAGGCTTAAGATTAAATTATAATGAGTAGGTATCATTGAAGTAAATGTTATTTTCTCCCTATCAATTATCTCTAAAACTTTCTCTGGATCAAATTCGTACTCAATATGAACATAGCAAGGTGCGCCTAAATAGGTAAAGACAAATGAATAGAATGTGGAATTTACGTGAGATAATGGCATTAAAATCATTCCATAATCTTGAGGTGTAAAAGAGAATTCTGCTTCATTAATCAGAAAAAATGCAATATAAGATCGATGGGAACGTACAACACCTTTAGGTCTACCTGTAGTACCTGATGTATAAAGAATAACCCATGTATCTTCTGGAATTATTTTAATTGAAGGATAATTATTTTCCCCCGTTTCTAAAATATCTTCATAATATAACCAATCTTTAGCGGGAGTATCAGCAATTAAAATACGTCCAACATTTTCAAATCCCAATTCTTTAGCTCTTTCCCATATTTTTTCGGTAGCCTCACGAAATCGTGATTCTACGATTAAATACTTCGAATCTGAATTATTAATTATAAACGAAATCTCATCTGGATGCAGACGAAAATTTAATGGAGTTATGATAAAGCCTCCTTTCGCAGCAGCAACATAAATTTCCATAAATTCGATTGAATTGTTAGATAAAATTGCTACTTTATCGCCCTTCTTTATACCAAGTTTAAGAAGTCCGTTAGCTAATTTATTTGTCCTAGTATTTAATTCTTTGAATGTTAATTGTCGCCTTGCATCTTTCAGAGCAAGCTTATTTGGATACTTAATAGCATTAACGTTGATAATTTCACCGATATTAAGCCATGTCATAAAATTATCCTCCTTTCATACATTAATTGATTTAAATAAATTATTTCTCTGCTTTATTGATTCAGAACGATTTCAAAAATATTTTAATCTTATTTTAAACATCTAAATTATATAAAAAATTTTACCTTTTCCCATATTTATGGGAAATTTCTCGGGAAATCCCATATCATAAATTTAATTTAAAATAAATATATAATTACGTGAATAATAAAAATGATTTAAAAATGAATTTGCAAGGATGTTTAGCAAGTCGTAAAGATTGTTCCGGAGCAGGTAGAACTTTAACAAAGAGAGAGATATTAGATATTTGTAAATCGACCAACCAAGCGGCACCCTCAAAATCTTTATTTTTAGTGCTACCTGAAGGAAAGGATTATTCAGGAGGAATTTATTTGTATAAAGATAACAAGTTAACATTAATTACAGATAAAGGAAAAACCCAATATTCAATGGAGCTCTATCCAGAATTGATTTGGAAAGAATCTATAGCTTTAGATGAATTAATCCATGTAGGGCTTATTTGGCAATATCTCTCACTAAAAGTAGGAAGTATGGGGCTTGGAGTATCGCAACGCGCAAGAGCTCCAAAAAAATATATTAAGCTCGTTAATAATGAACTCGATCAAAACCATGTTTTTTTGTATTCAGTAGCAGTTCGAGAAAGGGATCGGGGGACTTTAGTTGAAGATATACTAGAACCTCTTCATAAAAAAGTTGAGAGTGGTACAGTATTACTCGACACTCCTACATGCTATAAAAATCGCGCAATCTATAAGAATCAATATGAGGGGCTATCATTAGATACTGCTATATTTAATCAGAGGGAAAAAAGGACTCCGAATCATAAGACTTTGTATGAGATCTCTCAATTATTATGGGCTTGCCAAGGAGAAAATGATCATGTGACCCATGGAAACAGAGATGCTTTAGAGAAAAATGGGTATGGCAGAGTCCATGCTTCTGGATGCGCTGGCTATGCTGTTTATCCAATAATAATTTTGGAAGATCTTGCTAATATACCAAAAGGATCTTATATATATAATCCTATTGGATATTCAGCATTAAATAGATGGATTAAGGTGAATGATAAGATAACGTATGATCACTTTCTTCAACATTTTACTTCAGATAATTCTAAAGTAGAAATTGAGCAGGAATTTGGAGTTAATTTATCTAATTATGCTATTCTACTATGTATCGATAGAAAGAAGCCATGTGCCGGACTTATGCATAAAATTATGAATATAAAATATTGGGCTGAAATCGAAGCAGGGATGGCATTGGC
>JAEOSD010000156.1 GCA_016840545.1 Promethearchaeota archaeon | reverse complement strand
TAGAAATAAATTATAATTATAACCAAAAAAAACTAAGAAAAAAAAATGTCTGCTGACGAACGCCAAGCAGTAGAGGATTTTCTGCAATGGATTCAGCAAGGTGGGTTACAACAATGGATTGAACACTTTCTAAACCAAGGAGATGAGACAAAACTTAAAGAGATCAAGGAAATTTATGATAAAATAAAACAAGTATTTGGTTTTTAATTCTTAATTCTTTTTCCTTCTTTCATTTTTAAAATGTTTAAATAATTTATTTAGAGAAAAGTTGAATTAATATTTTTCATTTTTTATCTTATTAAGATAGATTTTAGTGATTCTTCTATTGAGTATAATTAAAAGAAGATTTTTTATTGTATTAGATAGAAATAATGAAAGTAAAAAAGAACTTTTGTTTAATATAAATCTCTTTTACTTGAAATCTTTTAATAGAAAATCTAAAACAATTACTTATGTTAATAAACCCTTTTTTAGGGGAATAATGCTTTTTGGATTAGATTTTAAGAATAAATTTCGTCCATTATCTTTTGTAAAAATATTAAAAGATGGCATTAAAGAGCCAATCGATCCAAAACTCTTTAAAAAGTTCCTACTTTCAGATAAGAATGAATTTATTGCATTTCCAAGTCATAGTGATTCACAAGATCTTTTAAATATTAAGAAAATGTTAAAAAATTTTCATATAAATACTGAAAGAATAATTGATTTGACTTTTTGTGGAGTGTGCTTGGGAAATAATAATTTTAATATTTTAAATAAGAATCAACAAATAAAATCACTCAAAAACCAAATTATTTGTTCTGAATGTGCTTTAGAGATTGTTCTAAACCGTGCTAAACTTACTGGTTTGATTTCAACTGAAAAGATCAACCCAAAACTAAAAAACTTTTTCAATCATCTACTCTTAAAGTTTAAAAATATTGATAAAGTATTAATCGCTTTTAAAGCAGATTTTAATCCAGTAAGAAATAGAGATATCACTCTATATGATATTGAAAAAAGTCCTAAATTAAGTAAAAAATACTTAAATTATTCTATTGATGAGGTTTTAATACCTCATGAATTTCAAAATTTATTAAAAGACCAAGGAATTCAAACCTTATTACCTATTCAAGCAATTTCAATTGAAAACGGATTATTAGAGTCCTATAATAATCAAATTGTTATGGCGCCTACATCTTCAGGAAAAACCTTAATTGGAGAGATAGGAGGGATCACGAAAGTATTACTAGAAAAACTTAAAATGCTATATTTAGTACCTATTGTTGCTTTAGCAAATGTCAGAACGGAAGAATTTGAAAAGAAATATAGAAAATTGAATTTAAAGGTTATTAAAAAGATAGGTGAATCATTATTAGATAATTTTGAAAATCTTGAATTAGACGATTTGATCGATGCAGATATTATTATTGCTACATATGAAGCTATTGATTATCTTTTGCGTAGTGGAAATAAAGATAAATTAGGGACAATTGGAACAATAATCATTGATGAAGTTCAAACTCTTATAGACTCTGAAAGAGGTTATTTATTGGATGGTCTTATTGCTAGATTAAAGTCTAATTTTAAACATGTTCAATTTTTATATTTAAGTGCGACTATTGGTGCCCCTGAAATATTAGCTAAAAAGTTAGATTGCATTTTGATTAACTATAATAATAGACCTGTACCTATTGAACGTCATTTAATTTTATGTTTGAACGAATCCTTAAAACAAAAATTTATAGTAAAATTAATTAAATCAGCTTTTTCTAATAAATCTAGCTATGGATTTAAAGGTCAATCTATTATTTTTACAAATTCACGTAAAAAATGTGAATCTTTATCATCATATTTACGTACAAAAGGAATTAAAGTACAAGCTTATCATTCTGGGTTGACAAGTGAAGAAAGAAAATTAATCGAAATTGAGTTTCAAAACCAAACAATTTCAGCTGTAGTAGCTACTGCCGCATTAGCCGCAGGAGTGGATTTTCCTGCAAAGCAAGTTATCTTTGAGTCTCTGGCAATGGGAATAAAAATTCTAACAGTTGCAGAATTTGAACAAATGTTAGGACGAGCTGGTAGATTGGGGAAACATGAAATTGGTTTAGCATATGTATTGGTTGAGCCTAATAAAATTTATATGCCTAAAATGAAAATTACTGAAGAAGATATAGCAATTAAATTATTAAATGGAAAAATAAAGGATTTCGAATTGGAACCAAATGAAGATAAATCAATAACAGAATTACTTGCCTTTATTTCAATGTTCAGAGAGGGTATAAATATAGAGCAGATTAATGAATTTAATCAAAAACTAATTAATGTGGATTATAATTTAGACTTATTCCTTAAAAAATTATTAACTTTAAAATTAGTTTTAATAAATGATAATTCAGCATATAGCGTATCCGAGTTGGGACAGGCAATTGCTAAATCATTTTTAACAATTGATAAAAGCTTAGAAATTATTAATACCTTAAAACTAAAGTCAGAAAAAATAATAGATATAGTGCTTGAATTAAAACCATTGAAAAATGTTTACTTATCAAAAAAGGTTGTAGCGGATTTGTCTAAAAATATTAATATGAAATATTTTAGTAATAATTTTTTTAGTGCGAGTGTTTTATCTTTGATGGACGCTGAATATGTAAAGAAAAGGAAGAAATTTTCTAATGAATTTATTGAATATATTACAAAATGGGTTAGGGACATTTTTAATTGCAATTGTAAAGATAACCCCTATTGTGAATGTGGGAGAAAAAATTTGGAAAGGCTATTACTATCCTTAAGAATTGATGATAGACTTTCAATTGACGAAATTAGTCAATTTTTTGAAGAAGAATATAAAATTTTAATATTTAAAGGTGATATCATTGACTATTTAGAGAATCTTATCTATTCTTTTGAAGCCATCTTAAACATTTTGAAAGGTATTCCAAAATTAGATTCTAATTATGAACAAGAATTAGATAAAATACCTCTAATTGTTGGTCGTATAAAAAGTACTCAAATTTATGAATAGAGACTATCTAATTCTCTAAATTGAAAATGAGAACATTTTAGATTAAGAGAGAGAACTAAAATAGATCAACTATTTGGTAAATAATTCAATAATATCATTATCTTTTACTTCATAATCTAAACCTACTTTTTTACGCTTTTGACGATCTGATGCTCTAATAACTATAGCATGATCAAATTGGTCATAGAAGCTTTTATGAATTTTTAAAGCAACATCCTTAATTAGTGGTACATTAGGTTCAGAATCTATTATCAGTGGTTTCTGGGCAATGACTCCTTTATGCATAGTATATATTTTAATTTTTCCTAAAAATTTTAAAATTATTTCTCCAAAGTTCTCTGGCATTTCAGCTTTTTTTACACTCGTCCCTATTATAATTGGGAACATATTTGAATAGGATTTTTTCAATTTTTCAAAATTTTTCTCTGTTTGACGAAGATCCCCCTTAGTTCCAATAATTATTGCCTTTTTATATACAACAGATGGATTCAATGCATCGACTATTTCAGTAAGGGTTATTTCACCATAAATTTTTACAATAGCATTTCTCATACCACTTGCATTAACCAGTTCTTTTATTCTCTCCGTTAATTCTTCAAATTTTTCGGTGTCTTTTGCTTCACTTGTAAGATAATAAACTTGAACTTTATTAGACCCAGTTTTTTCAATTGATATGGGTGGAGGTGAAAAATTGATTCGAATGTTAGCATAATCTAACTCATTTAATAGTATGTCCATCTGGTTCTCGTAATTTCGAGATAAATCTATACAAAAACATATTAAATCACAGGATCGTAATTGTGAGAGAATTTCTTTACCATTTCCCATTCCAGTTGACGCACCTTTCATTATTGAAGGCATATCAACAATTTGAAATCGAATTTTATTATACTCATAAATGCCAATTTCTGGTATGGGAGTAAATTTTCCTATTTTTTCTTCTGCTGCTCCTGTTAATAAATTTAATAATGATGTTTTACCCACACCAGGTGTGTAATAATCGCTTATTAAAATAACTTGAATTCCTTCCTTTTTAATTGAAAAGGGGCTAATTAATTTTGCTGTAACTTTTTTTCGAGTTTTTTGATCTTCTTGCTCTCTTTTTAACTTTGCGAGACGAGATTTATTTAAAGCTACTATATTCTCAGTTGCTTTATGTTTAGGAATAAGGGATATAAATTCTTCTAAGCGATTAATTTTTTCTTCCAAAGTAGAAGCATCCAAATATTTTTGATAAGCCGCTTTTGCTTCTGGTCCAATATTCGAGCTCATAAACCTAAAACACCATAGAATTATGTTTATCAAGTATTAAAATAATTAGATTTTACTTTTGATTTTTTCTTTTTAAAAAATCGATCTAAATCGATCTTCAGTTTTTAATCTTAAATCTCCGAGAATTGCATTTATTCTATCAGCAAACATTTTAAAATATTTATCTTTTTTTGAAAAAATATCGTTTAGAGAATATCTATTTAAAAAGTGTGAATTTAATTGGCTCAAGAGTTTTTTGACTATTTCTGCATCTGTTTCTTTTTCAATAATTGCATATGATAATAATGGTTGGCTATTTGAAGGTTCATTAGGTAAAGCAACTAAATCACAATAACATACAAGTTTAAATGAGGCTAAAGAAACAACATTAATGTCATCTCCAAATACTTCATTCGTAAATGATTCTAATGCGGAAAGAAATCCTGCTCTGAGGCTTGGATCTAATAAATTATCTGAGGATGAATAATATTTAATCCCAATAAGATTTCGTATTCCCAAATTTATTCCAACTTCAAGAATAGCCATTCTTTTCTCTCACTCCAAAAGAAATATAATACTTTTACAATACTCATCTAAAAATATGTAATATAGTATTTTATTATTATAAATTCTTAATATAAATTGTTTTCAGAACTTATTACTTAATTTTTAATTGTTTTTTATATGCAATAAAAGTATTTTGGAGTAAAAATGCAACTGTAAGTGGTCCTACTCCCCCAGGTGTCGGGGTTATGGCGCCACATTTTTCTAAAACTCCGTCAAAATCAACATCTCCAGATAATTTCCCCTCAATTCTACTTTGTCCTACATCAATAATAATAACTCCTTCTTTAATTCGTTCTTTTGTTATAAACTTAGGCTTCCCTACAGCAACTACTAATATATCCGCCCTTTTTAAGTGCTTATCTATATTTTTTGTTGATGTATGACAAACCGTTATAGTTGCATTTCGGTTTAAAAGCATGAAAATAAGAGGCTTCCCGACTAAATTGGAACGATTAATGATAACTACGTCTTTTCCCTTAAGTTCTATGCTGTAGTATTCAAGCAGGGCAATTATTCCTTTGGGAGTACATGGTGCTAATTCTTCGTTATAATCAAAAAGTAAACCTTTATTAATAGGATTAAAACCATCTACATCTTTAAGGGGAGAAATTTTTTCTATAAACTTATTTGTACTCTCTTTTAATTTAGTTGGAAGAGGTAATTGCAAAAGAATACCATGAACAGTATTATCATTATTGAGTTTATTTATCTCTTCCAATAATGTATTTTCTGAAATGTCTTTTTCTAATTTAATCAAGATTGATTCAATGCCAACCTCAGCACATTTCTTCCTCTTCATATTTACATATATCTCTGAGCCAGGATCTTCATTTGCTAATATTGCCGCTAATTTTGGTTTTACTCCAGTTTTTTCAAAAATATTGTTAATTTCTTGCTTTAACTCAGAATTAAGTGTTTCTGCTAATTTTTTTCCATCAAGGATTTTTTCCATGGTTAATCTAATTAAGCAAATTAATTTTATGAATGTAAAAGTTAATATATAAAATTGTTAATCAAAGATTTAATTAAATATTATTAGATGATTATTAAATATAGAGGAAGGGTTATAATCTTCTTTTTCTCCAAATAAATACAATTATTACAGCTATTATACCAATAACCGAAAGTACTATAATTAAAATTATATAATTGAATTCTACCATAAAGACATCTTGATTTAAATTATCAAGAGCATTTAAGTTATGTAATATTTTAAATGCATGATAAGTTGCAGGTATAGAGGAGAGTCCTTCTTCATGCTCGCTAGGATCATCTACAAAACCTCCGTCTTGAAAATTTTGACGAAATAATACCCAGGCTATAGTTGGTGCGGGATTTAATATTGAATCATCGATTAATTCTATAGATTCAATACAGTAATAAGTACTACTTAATAACGCATTATTTGCGAATAATTCGGGCAGAAATCCTCCATAATTATCTGAATCAAGCGAATCATCACAATAGAATGAAAATATGTAATTTAAAGTAGCAGTTTTATTATCAAGATCATCTACGGTAGTTAATTTACTGACTAAATATACTGCACAATAGGTTGTTAATATTGTAGAAGGTAATGTTTGATTTCCTCCATAACCACCATCTGTATTATTACACAATAAAATCCAATTTAAATGAGTTGTTTGATTGAAAATGGGTTCATCTAATAAAGTATATATATTGTATACAATATATGTTGAAACCAAATTTGCTGATGCAGATGTATTAGTTATAGCATAACCTCCAGAAATTTGCTCCGTCTGATTAATATATTCATGTACCTTATCTTTGTAATTTGAATCTAATGTGTCTAATCCATTTAAGATATCTAATGAACTTAATAAA
>JAEOSD010000155.1 GCA_016840545.1 Promethearchaeota archaeon | reverse complement strand
AATAGACGGAGGAATTGAATTAGCTATTAAAGAATTAAAGAAAATTAAATAAAATAAAATAATATTAATTAAAATTTATTAGAAAAAAATTTATTCCTCTTCTTCTCCCATCAAATCTTCTATCTTAGCTTCTATTTCTTCAACTTTATCGTCAATTTCAGCTATCTTTTTATAAGTTTCGCAGGTTTCACATCCATCATCTAGTTCACATTCAGGAAGTGTATCACAAATTTCTTCGAGCTGATCTCTTTCTTCTAATAATTTTTCAACTTGATCTTCAAGTTCTTCAATACTCATGGTTTACACCTTCATAAGTAATAATATAAAATCTATCATAATTTAAGTTTTTTTCTGTTTTAAAAACTCATCTAATAATCTACTAATATTTTAAGTAGAATTTTTATTAAAAAAGGGAAAAGTAAAAAAATAAAAATTAGGAAGGTAATTTTTCCATTTTATTTTGAATATCCTTATTCAAAGAATCGATGTCTTTATCTAACTTTTTCAGTTCCTTCGATATTATTTCAAACCTATTTTCTTGGTCATTTAATTTTTTAACATATCGCTCTTTTAGTGAAATTGACTGAGAATCATCACCCAAAACAGAAATATTTTCTCGAAGTCTTGCTTGTTCATCTGTCATTACATCTCTTTCTTCATATAATTTTTCTCTTTTATTTTTAAGGTCATTTAATTTTTGGATTGATTCTGCCAATTCTTTTAGTTGATTTTCTAGAGCAGTGTCAATAAATTTCTTTCTTACATAAAATCCAACTCTTTTTATAAAATCATCTTTTGACCAATTCCATAGATAATTACTAGTATAATTTTCTCTTTGTTCTTTTAATGTAAACGTAATCGCATCCTTAGGTTTTAATGAAATTTTAAACCGCCAATAATTAGTGGTTTCCTCGGGATCTATGGGTTTTTCAATGAATTTATAATCATAGTTTTTCGGGTGATCAAGATATAATTCCTTTTCTTCATTGGTTTTATTTTTTATTTTATAAATCGTAGTAAGATTACTATAATAATGTTCATAGGAATATCCGCTTCCGAAAGTGACTTTGTGTACACTCTGATTTTCTGATTTCTGCTCGTGAGTGATTATTATGGCTTGTTCCACAGCATAATTTAAAAGTCTAATATCTCCTTTATTCAAGAAGGGAACAATTGCTTCTCCAGCAAGATTATCATCATAAATGATCGTAGCTGGTCCTCTTTCTAAAGTTAATTCTGTATTATTTGTTATCTCAATACAGGCATTAGGATTTTTATCATGCTCATTTTTATTGTATAGTAATACTTTTTTTGCTTTAATTGATTCTGTTAAAATGGGTACTAAAGCCGATTGTTTCCTCTTTATTGAAACCGGTTTTGCTATATTATACTCAAATAATTCTCCTAAATCCTTAGTTTGAGTTTTTGTTTGAGTTTTAATTTTATCCATAAGTGCATCGTCGGATAATGTACTACCTAGAGCCCCAAAACCCCCACTTGGTGGTGCCATAGCTGGTGGTGCTCCAAGAGCGGCCATCTTTGCTTTTTTTCTAATAGCTCTTGATGGTGCAGCTGCTTCTGCCATAGTAAAATCCCTAAATTTCTCTTTTTCTAATCCTTCTTCAATCTCGGTTGGTTTTGCGCTTAATACTCTTGGTGGTCGAATTACAGGTCTTTGAATAAAAATTGGTCTATAAAATTCATACTTAAAAGAAACGGGCATTCCAGCAACCAAACTTAATTCAATATTTTCCCAATCTTGGTTGGTAGTATTTTCGATTAAGCTCCATCCAGATAATAAACATTTATTCTCTAATGCTTGTTGTTTACTCATGATTAAGCGATATGAGGTCTTCCAAATTGGACTTTCTCGGATATATGATACAAAAATGTTCCTTTCAATAACTTCATCTCCACCAGATTCACAATTGATAAAGATTTTTTTTGCATCTTTCTTTTTTCCAGCAATAACAGTATCCAAAAAGAATTTCAAATCTTTCTTAATATCTTCATTTAAGATATCTAATGATTTTATCTCATCAAAGCTTATTTTTGTTATAGACTCCTGATCTTCTAATAAAACAAGTTTTTTTTCAAAAATTTTTTCATTTTTAACGGCTTTTTCTACTGTCTCAACGCCCATTATCGTTCCTGAAATCTTTTTTCCACCGCCAATGGTTAGATCAACATTGGCACCCTTGATTTGTCCAACAAGAGAACTAAATGAATCAATATCAGGTATGTTTAACATTATTGATTTTAATAATTGAGAGGTGTCTAAAGCAGCATCATAAGATATTGAGCTTATGTATCCCTTATCGCTCGTATCTAATACGAAAAGAGATTTTAATATATCATCCATTTCATCTATTTTAAATTCAATCTCAAACGTATCAGTTCCTTTAACAATACCCTCAAGAATATAGTAGGAAACGCCATGTTTAAAAATAATGACTTTCTTTACTTTTAGTTTTGACATAGGATTATTATAAGTAACCATGAATTTAAATGTTAATTTGCTAGCATTAAATTCGGAATTGGAAGTCAAAATATTTAATAAAATGAGTGAAAAGGTGGAAGAATTAGAATATTATTACAGGCTCTTTTGAGTTATTTCAAGTAAATCTTCTTCTAAAGTAGACTCATATTTTGGATTTTCTACAATAGTTCCAAGATAATCTCCAGTCTTATTAAAAAAATAAAAAGTTGGAATTTTTTTTAAATCAAATTTAGGATCCACTGCTTCTGGTGGTGATCGTGTTTTATGCCAAATAGTTTCACCTGGTTTGCGAAATGCATTTGTCATAATTCCATATAAGATTTTAAAATCCACATTTTTATTCATATACTTAATGATCTTTATCATTCGAGGAACATTTTTTGAGCAATCAGGGCACCAATCTGCTCCAAAAGCTAATATTTTTAAATTTTCATCTTTACTATTTAGGAGTTTTTCTATTTTTTTAATGACATCGATTTTAAGTTTATAGGTTTTGTAGTTATAGGCAATCTTATCATCGTAAATCTTTAAATACTCATCTGGAGTCATAGTTGGAGAAACAAGATCACTCCACTTTGCTTTGTTTTCGGATACCATAATGCAAAGATAAATAACCACAATTAAAAAAAATTCTTTTAATAAGTTATAATAAAAGAGGAAGGCATGTAGTAAATCCTGTGAAAATACCTAAAAAACACCCAATAATTAAATTAATAATAGCTTTCTTAATATAGAATCTATTATAACTTACAATTAACCAGATACTCACAAATATCTCTAAAATCGCAAAGAATGAGCCTAAGGCGATTGCGTAGAAGATAGTTCTTTCAAGAGAAGTTAATGTGCTAAGTTCATTGATTCCATTTAAACCCCAAGGATTAAAAACGCCAATAAAATTAATAAAGACAAAAAGGTATCTGTCTGGAATAGGGTCAAGTACCCAAATTAGAAAGTAGATTAATAGATTTGATAATATTCCTATACCAAATATAATGTAAAGGACACCTAAAACTATATGGGAAAGTTTAACTACTATCTTCTCGTCCAAGTTATTTTGAAATGTATTTACATTATATTTAGTGTAATTTTTCTTAAATCTGAATAAAATCAAAATTCCTAACATTATAAGAATAAACGATAATATGTATTTAAGAAAGATAAATAAGATTGAAAATATATTACTGACCCAGTCAAAACCCCAATCAATGTTTTGATAAAAATAATCAAATGAAAAAGCAAATAAAATTGATCTACTAAATAGATTCATTTATGTATAGTCAAAAGGAATATATTTAAAGTCGCATTAAAATAGGAAATCATAGCCAATTACTAAATCGATAATACTCCGAAAATCTCGTTAACCACAGCTCCAAGTAGAGGTGAACTATTTACACTTAACACCTGAAAAGTCTTAGCTGCTTTATTTAAAATATCCCAGATCTCTTTTTTACTTTTGATGGAATCTGAGAATTTATTCAGTTCCTTTATGGCAGGGTATAACTGTCCTTTACTGACGTAACCAGCTAGAAAAGGTCCGGTTTTAAAGAATTCTCTGTATCGATAATTCAATTATTTTCGATTTACACAATTTAAGAATGCTTTAACAACCATGTGAAACTTAGGGTCTATTACCAATGTAAATTTTCCTATAGATATCATTTTAATATAAAATACTTCATCACTTTCTTTTTAAAATGTTTATATAAAAAGCTTTCATTACTATTTTTAATTGGTATAAATAATTGAATTGATATCTATGTTAATTGATCCAAAAGTAAACAAATTAGTAATTTTTAATGGTGGTGGCGGAATTGTTGAAAGGGAAATTAAATTATCTGTATCCCCTGGTTCCAATGAATTTGAGATACAAAACGTCCCCGCTAGTTTTGATCCGAATTCGGCTAATATTGACCTTGAATATATAAATCCCACTGATAGAGATGTAATTACTTTACAACAGACAATTGTCTCCTTACCTGATCCTAAGAATGTCCAGCAATTAATAGATCGGGAAAAAGGAGCTGCAACTAATATAATTTCTTATTCAATCGATTTTACCAGAGAACTGAGAGAACAGGTATCAAATATTTGCGAAGCAAGTTCATACCGGACATATTCTGACATGAAAGGAATTTTTAATTTCATCATAAATTCAAAAAAAGAAGGAGAAGTTATTATTAAAACTACATATTTTATTAGCGACATACGTCTCAAATGGGAAACTAATCTTCAAGTAAATCTAAGTGATGATGGAAAAATAGCAGAACTTGAAGCATATTTAATTGTCGACAACCAAACTGGGTTCCATTATGATAATGTTGAGTTAGGTTTTGCTATATTTGAATTACCTGGAGCACCACCTGTAACAGGCACGAAAGCTGAAGATTATTATCCTGCTGAAGAAGCTGAAATGCAGCAAGCAGCATGGAAAGCTCTGCCCAAGCAAAAAAGAACTCAAAGAATGAAAAATTTAATGCTATAAGGTGAAAAGTAAATGCGTGCGAATGTACCTTCAAGGAAAAAAATTAAAATTGAATGGTTTAAGTCCAAAGCTCAATTTACTATTGAAAGAAAGGTTTCAATTGAATACAATGCCAGTTCGGTAAACTCCAATAAAATTAATCATGATGTTATTATAAAATATGTGATGGTAAAAGAAGGAGAGCCTAAGGCACTTCCTAGTAACTCTCCAATGACCTTATATAAACGAGGGCTCCCATTCTTATTCCTATCGACTTCGGGAACCATTGGTAATAAGATCATTTCTGAAGAACTCATTGATGATGATATTAAAGTAGATGATGATATAGTCCAAGTTATTGAAGGAAAACCAGAAATTACTTTTGAAGATGCGATAAAACCTAAAGAACATATAGAAGTCAGGACTCGTTTTGATAAAATAACTAGAAAAATTACCATTGAAAATAAATTAGACAATGAAATTGAACTTGATGTGAATTTTAAACAGACAAAAGATGTGACTTTCAAAAGTTCTGATCCAGAACCTACTAATATAGAAGAACCAACCTATACATATAATCTTACTATTCCCTCCGAACAAACAAAGCGAATTTCTTTAGAATTACAAGCAAAAATCGTTACCCGGGTAACCAAAATAAAGCCAGAGTTTATTCCTAAATTAAACCAAGAAGATAAATAAAAAATTTTTTTAAATTTAAATCAAATGAAGATTCATAAATAAATCCATATATCTCACAATATAATTCAAGTTACAAACTTGCATATTGGAACAGTGTCTCCAAAATTCTTCTTCAAGTAAATACTTTTTGTAAAAGGTATAAGGCTCCTTCTTTTGATAAATTTTGGTTCCGATTACCACATTTTGGCGAATAAATACATCCATCGCACCCTTGTTCACATCCACATGATTTTATTAAGTCGTAAGTCATATACAATAAGTCACTCAATCTTGTAAACAACATTTCTGAAATCCCTATACCACCTTTATAAGCATCATATATGTAGATTATTGGTTGTTGTCTGATAGAGTCAAAATTTATAGAAACACCCCCTAAATCCCATCTTGATATTTGAGCTAAAACTGGAGCTATTGCAATCATTGCATGCTCTATAGCATGTATAGAAGAACCTACATCAAATCCTTCTAATTCTAATTCTTTTTGAAAATCAAATGGTATTGTAAACCAAAATGCTTGGGTTTCAAATTCAATAATAGGAATATTATCTAAAGGATGGCGAGAAACAATTTCTTGTGTTAAAGTGTCTATAGTTTTATATGCATAGTATTCATGCTCAACCTTAACATTTCCAAAAAAAGACATTATTTGGTTATTTTCTTTAAGTGAAGTTTGTGATATAATTTCTAAAGGAGTAATTTCTGTATGTTTTAAAGACTGAGTATAATAGTCTAGTTCAGCTCTTTTAAGATATACTATTTTTTCCTCTAAATCCAACTCTTCAACAATATAAGTTTCTGCTTCATAAAGGTAGACGGCACCAGGGTGTAAATCTCTAAATACGTAGCTCTCATCTTCTACGGTCAAGAGCTCTTCACCACCATGAATTCTTAATATGACCTTATAACTTTTAGATGATAAATCATTCAATCCAAATTGTTCATTTGGAAAAAATCCGCCTCTCCAGTAGTATTTACCTCCTCTTTTCATTAAAAGAGATTCTGATACAAGTTCTTCTATACATTCTTTAAAAAAATCTTGATTTTCAACACCAAACTGATTGTAATCATCCAATTTTACGGGGATCTCTTTAGAGGCACAGCATAAGTGGTTT
>JAEOSD010000037.1 GCA_016840545.1 Promethearchaeota archaeon | reverse complement strand
TATTCAGCAAGATGTAATGAAGAATTATTTGAATGTGAAACTCCTAATAACAATATTTGCCCATTTAAGTTATAAATCTGTGCTAATGGTGAATTTTCTCCTAAATCGGAGTCTAATTCATGATTTTCTATAACTTTTTTTGCATGTTTCCCCCATGCTGCAAATGATGAAATAGGATGGTCACTTCGCATAACCTTTGGATATTTTCGGAATGTTTCTGCAATTATACCTAATCCCCTAGTAGGAGTTATACTTGGATTATATGCAGGCATATTTCTCCTTATAATTTCCCACCAATCTTGAGGCACAGGAGGATTCTCCCATTTAGAGGGCTCACTATTATCACCTGTGAATGAGGGCATAACTATTGTGCCTTTAGGAGTTAATATCTCCATTACTGCCTTAATCACAGTAACAGGACCCCCAACTGTCCAACCAATTTGACTAAGAGCGCTGTGCATAATTATAGTTGATGCTGTTTTGACTCCAAGAGCCTTCAAATCACTTTTTAATGAATCAATTGTATTTGGAATGGAAGTCTTTTTAATTACATCAAATTCATGTTCTGGATATTTCATTTTCTTAAATGCTAAAATTATCGAAATTTGATAAAACTTAATAAAAAAAAGTTGTTAAAAGAAATATTCTTTATCCACATAATAAAAAGTATTCAAAATTAAATACAAATTTGTGAGTCATATAATGAGTGATGAAAGGAAAAAACTATGGGAACCCTCAAGTGATTGGATAAAAAATGCGGAAGCAACACGCTTTATTGATTTTGTCAATAAAGAATACGTACAAAATATTAAAGATGGGAAAGAATTATATAAGTGGTCTGTCGAGCGGATACCAGATTTTTGGGCTGCGATGTGGGATTTTGCAGGAATTATAGCCTCTAAAAAATATGAAAAGGTTGTCGAAAATCTAAACATTTTTCCCGGTACAAAATGGTTTCCAGGAGCACGGTTAAATTTTGCAGAAAACTTATTAAAGTATAAAGATGACCAATTAGCCTTTATCTTTCAGGGTGAAACAAAAGTCTTTAAGCAAACTACATTTAAAGAACTAAATAAAACTGTAGCTCGGATGGCCAAGGCTCTAAAAGATATTGGAGTAAAAGTTGGAGATAGAGTAGTATCTTATATTCCAAATTTAATTGAAACCCCTACTGCAATGCTAGCGGCTACTGCAATTGGAGCAGTTTGGGCGTCCTGTGGGGCTGAACTTCAACCGAGTGCAGTTATTGATAGATTTAGTCAAATTGAACCTAAAATACTCTTCACAGTCGATGGCTATTATTACAGGGAGAAGGTTTTTGATATTAGAGAAAATATTAAAGTTGTTGTTGATACCATTCCTTCCATTGAAAAAGTAATTGTTGTTTCCTATATTTCTGATGGGAAAGTAAATGTTAGTGGCATTCCTAAAGCTATCAATTGGGAAGATTTTATTTCAAAGGAAGAGGATCCAAAACTTGAGTTTGAGCAATTACCTTTTGAGCATCCTGTTTATATAATGTTTTCTTCCGGAACGACCGGAAAACCAAAATGTATGGTACAAAGTGCTGGTGGTGTTCTTATCAATCATTTAAAAGAACTAATACTCTCTACTGATTGTAAAAGAAGCGATGTTATCAACTATATTACTGCTCCAAGCTGGATGATGTGGAATTGGTTGATTAGTGCGCTAGCAGTAGGAGCAACCATTTTCTTATATGATGGGAATCCTCTTTATCCTGATCCTCTTCGCTTTTTTGAATTAATAGAAAAACATAAAATTTCCATATTTGGAACCAGTGCTGCCTATATTCATTATCTAATGGGCCTTGGAGTGAAACCTGCCGAGAAGTACGATTTAACTGCACTAAGAGAAATATCCCAAACGGCATCTACTTTATCTCCTGAAGGATTTGAATATGTATATAGAGAAATCAAAAAAGATCTTTTTTTCAATTCAATTAGCGGCGGAACAGATATTAATGGTTGTTTTGCTGGAGCAATACCTATTTTACCTGTTTATTCTGGTGAGTTACAAGGCCGTGCTATAGCAATGAAAGTTGAGGCTTACGATGAAAATGGAAATCCAATTGAGGATGAACAAGCTGAACTTGTCTGCGAAGCGCCTGCTCCTTCAATGCCTACTCATTTTTGGGCTGATGACGATAATATGACAAAATATAATGCTGCTTATTTTGACTTTTATAAAGATAAAGGTAAAACTGTTTGGAGGCACGGCGATTATATCGTAATCCATAGTGATACTGGGGGAATTACATTCTGGGGACGCTCTGATGCAGTTCTAAAACCGTCAGGAGTTAGGATTGGTACGGCGGAAATTTATAATGTTATTGAACAACTTCCTGAGATTACCGATAGCTTAGTAATTGGTCAAAAATATGAGGGAGATATAAGAATCGTAATGTTCGTGCTCCTCAATGAAGACTATGAATTAACTGATGAGCTAAAAGCAAAAATCAAACAAACTATACGAGAAAAGACGAGTCCTAGACATGTTCCAAAGCTAATCTTTCAGGCACCTGAAGATGGTATTCCCTATACATTCAGTAATAAAAAGGTTGAAATTGCGGTTACTAAGATAATCCATGGGATGGCGGTAGCAAATAGAGGAGCTTTAAGAAATCCAGAATCATTAGATTTCTATGAAAAAATGAAAGAAGAACTTCAAAAATTTTAAAATTTACTCTTTTCTATTCTCTTTTTTATTCCATAATTTTTGAAATTTATTCAAATTACAAAAAGAAAAATTAATTTTTGTTTTTATTTTTGTGTCTAAATTCTAATTTTTAATTACTAGTTTTAAATGTTTTTAATGCGAGTACAAATGTATATTGACCATTTATTATGATGACAAATCGTTCCACCAGTCCCATAACTTCAGAACCAGTCACAAATACCAACCACATTGTAAAGACTAATGTAAGGATGAAAGTTATCAATGAATAAAGGCTATAAACTTTCCAATCATCAATTTTCTTTAGTCCTCGCCACATTACAACCATTCCACCGAGAGCAATAAACCCTGTGATCATTACAATTATTAGGTGCGCCATCCCAGTAAACCCAGTTGGTAAACCACCATAATTTAATGGGAAAAAGATCGGTACTAGAATCCCTAAGATTTTCCCCGCAAGAAGTATAGTGGGTCCAGAAAGAGACCCATTTAATTCTTTTATTACCATGATTAACCCTATAAAAAAGATAATCTCAAGGATGAAACTTGCTATATTCATCGAATCGAACAATAGCTTATTTGGTGCTCCAAGCGCCATGAGAGAACTCACGTCATTTCGAATATGGTCATATCCTGGTTGTATAAACCCAGCAATAATCCAGATTAGGTTAAATACTATAGGGCCCAACATTCCACAAATCGCATACAATTTTTGATTTTTTACCATTTTTATCTTCCTCTATTATCGAACAAAAATTCAATAAATTCATTTGAGTAATCTTTAACTGATTTAATAACATTCTTTTCTAAGGCTAAACCTCCACTTTTCAATTTTAGTTGGAGTATAGGTGGAAAAACTGGTAAAGAAAAGAAATTCTTTCGAAAAAAGTTAATCCAAGGATTTTTCGCATCAATTTCTGTAGAAGTAACGCAATAATTCGATATGGATTTAAGTACTAGCTTGTTTTGATTACATAGCTCTAAAAAATTAACAAGCCAATCTTGAAGTTCTGGACTTGGTACTTCTTCACTATCTATTATATCTCCGATTATAAGGAAATCTACCTCTTCTTCAACTAGAAACGAGGCTTCAATTTTATTAATATTTCCTACTGACACTTCAATGTAATCCCCTAAGAAATCTTGAATTGTTTCAGCAACTATCTTTGAAAATCCAATCCCTTCCTTGTGAATTATCCACAGTTTAATATTTACTCACTTGATTTTATTTGAAATTTTTATATTAATTATAATACAGTTTGGGGCTCTAATAAGGCCATGTTCGATCGATCTGAAACAAAATGCAAAAATACCCCACTAATCATCAAGTCGATTTTTTCAAGAAAATGAGAAATTCCCAAAATGTAGAAAATCGACTAAAATTATGCCTTAGATCGTTATTTTTGATATGAGATTAAAAAAAGAGGACAAAAAAGTTCCGAAATTTTTCGAATATAACTGAGATTAGGCATATTATTGACTTTATTTAGATCTTAGCAATTGGTCGACCCAACAATCGTAATAATTTCCATACAATATGATTCGAGGAATTACATCCTTGAATCCTTCGGTTTGCAATTCTTCCTGAATTTTTTGGGTATCTATAGAAGTTTTTGCCCACGTGTGCATCGTAATATAGTTAGGGATATTACTATAGGTGAGACAATAAACAACATTCTGAGCATATTTCTGGTAAATATGTTGAATCGTGGAATTAATATCTGTACCATCGTTTAAATAGATATGAAATATAGTTACAAAATTATTTTCTGATTTAGGAGTCCACTCAATTGTAAAGAAAGCTAAATTATTCTCAA
This sequence comes from Promethearchaeota archaeon, assembly GCA_016840545.1. Classification (GTDB taxonomy): domain Archaea; phylum Asgardarchaeota; class Lokiarchaeia; order Sigyniarchaeales; family SOKP01; genus SOKP01. Next base: position 17,167 of record JAEOSD010000037.1, on the reverse strand, counting down.
TCATTCGATCTAGACGCCTTCGAACAGTTTTTGCGGATATACCTACGTCTTCTCCTATTTCTGTTAACGACTTCCTTGAATCTCTATTAAGAGTCTTCAAAATCTTGAAATCGACGCTTGAAAGTGTTTCTGGTGTAGTTATATATGGTATATTTATAATTCCGATAGTAGGATCACTAATTTGACTTGCCATTATAAGAAGAGAAGTAAATTCTTGAAGTTCTGATATGTTCCTAAGATAAGCACCGATATATAAATATTTACCACTGGCAATTGAAACAATATAAATACTTTCATGATTCCCTAACTCTTGACTAACTAAATCCATAGATTTTGCACTTGAGCTGCCCGAAGCTAGAAGCCATAAACCTTTTAGCGAGATCATTGTAGGTCTTACAATAAAAGCATTAATTGTCCCGTCATCTATTAAATTTTGAATACGTTTATGAATACTACTTACCGACATGCTCGAAATTTCGGCTAATTCTCTAAACGTTAAGCGGGAGTTTTCTAATAACTTTCTAATAATAATTAAGTCAATTTCATCCATAATGCGTACAAAAAAACTAATTAATATAGTTTATAATAATTTTAGTTTTGTTTGCTAAACCTTGATTCATAATTCTAATCTTCAACTCATTCAACTCGGTGGAAAAAACATAAGTGATATTCCGATGAGTACTTCAAATAGGATCGCCAATAGACCGCTTATAGATGAAAGAGTTTGATAAGCTTTAACATTAGGTTTTACAAGTTTCATCCCATTAGCGAAACCAATTAAAATGCTGGCAACAATTCCTATCCATCCAATAAAAGGGAGTGCCACACCATAGGTAACTAACACGATTGAAAAAGCGAGTGTACCAATGGACCAACAGATCATTGCAAATGAGAATCTAGAGCTTTTTGTATGGAGAATGTTTCGATATGAATCCATCAACGAATCTTTCTCTACACCACTAGAAACTGAGTACCTTTTTGCTATTTTAAGGAGTCCCCAGTAGTATTTTTCAATATAGACTTGGATCGCGCCTTCTGTTACTCGAAATATTATCAAAATAATTCCTAGTAGCATATTATATGGTCTAGTAACGAAAAATAACATTATAGCAAGTGTAATGACGCAAAAATGTTCTATGAGAGCTAACCCAATGCCAATTTTAAATTTTTTCGGATCACTGTTAAATTTTTGCAGTTTATCGTCTGATTCATAATGTTTCGGCGTTGGTTCTAATATATAACCAAATACTGCCATTACAATTTGTAAAACTAAGATAAGTAGAAAGAAAAAACCAGATAACCACATTAAAACACTCAAGAAAAATCCTCCAATCTATTTTTTTTTTAAAATTTATGGTATTTACTACAAAATTAATTTTTCTATTTAATATTAATTACTACATTTCCCTTTTTATGCCCAGTTTCAACATACCTGTGAGCCTCGACGATTTCTTCCCAGGAATAATGTCGATCTATAGCCGATGTTAAATTACCCGTCTCAATTCCCCCAGAAGCAAACCCAGCGGCAGCTTCTCCAAGAGTTATATTTGTCGGCTTTAGTGCCAGTATTCCATCTTCAGGTAAAAATTTGTACTCAGCATAAGCACCAAACTTCATTTCTGTAGATGCAAAAACCTGATCGCCTTTCTTAAACCGTTTAACATCCTTTCCTATTGATTCAACTTCTCCAGCTAGTTCCATCCCTAGAATTGGTCTTTTTGGTTTTTTAATCCCTAACATTATATGCAGCATGAGAGTTTGAAATTTGGAGGTTGGGTGTTTGCCTCTTCTCACTATTACATCCCCTATTGTTACTGATGTTGCATGAACTTTTATAAGGACTTCATTATCCTTAGGAGTTGGTTTTTCAACTTCCTTGAACTGAAGAACATCCGGGGGTCCGTATTTTGTGTATACAATTGCTTTCATGAAAAATCTTCTTTATTTGATATTTTTTTTTAGTTAAATATAGTATATTAATTAAATATTAGCTACTATTATGAATAAAAAAAATAGATTTTAAGATTTTTACTTTCTTCCTTTCCGCATATAAATATAAATAATTATTTCAACAAATAAAATAGCTTTACCGTTCAGAGGAATAAAATAGTGTATTTTTATTGGGCGATTATTGCTCCAATTTTACCAGCTTTAGCAATCTTTTTAAGTGGAGTTTTAATTAAAGAGAAAAAAAGACTTAGATTAATATTATTAAGTATAATATGTGTTTTTAACATATATGTCTCTTTTAACCTTATTAATATATTTCGAAGAGATTATAATGGAGACTTTTCCATATTTCCCTTAATTAATTATGTTGTGTACCTAATAATAGTAAATGTTATATTTTTCTCGATGTCATTTTTAATCCTAATGAAATTCGATACGATTAAAGAAAATCGCTTTATTAACAGTATAAAATCATTTTTCTGTAAATTAAAAAAAAATTTATTCATACTTAATGAAACTACTGATATATGTATTTCAATTCTCTTATTATTTTGTTTATTATACCTAGTAGGGTTCTTAAATAATTATATTCATGAATTTGGTCATGCAATGGCCGATGTTTTAGTTGGAACGTATTATATAGAAATCAGAATTCACCTCTTTCTCCAAGGTTGGGCATCTGGATATCTATTGGGGAGTGATGAATTTCTTTATCTTAAAGCTAATATAATTTCCTTCGGGGGGTTAGTTGCAGAATGTTTGTTTGCATCAATTTCATTATTTATTATATTACGAAAAAAAGAAAAAAGTGGTTTTACATGGCTTTTATCGATTGTAATTTCAATGCTTTTTTTAAATCGAGTCGCACTTTATTTCACGTTTCCTCAATTTTTCAATATAAGGAGTGATGTGCTATCACTTGTGAATACAGGATGGGATCCTTGGATTCTTTTCTTCATGTTCTTTCCATTCTTAATCATGACATTCGTGCTCACGTTAAAATTGATGTCAAGATTTTACAAAACTAGTTTAAGGAGCAAAAAAAAATTTCTAATGATATATTTCCTTAGTTTAACCATCTATATAGTTGTTTTAAATGTATTAAAACTAATTGATGAATTTATTACTCCATTAATATCGTTTAGTTTTTATTGAAGAATTAATAAAGAAAAAAAAGATTTAGAGAATTGTTATCTTTTCTTCCATCGAAGATAAACACTTGAAATTATAATACCTAACAGAATTGCCGAGTGGAACCAAAATAAAGGAAATCCAGGAATGCCAGAAGGTTGAGCTTCTTGGAAAATAACAATTGTGAAGTTAACCCATATTTCTGGAAGAGTATCAGTTATTTGATATGTTTGTGTATCATTGAATTCAATTAAAAAACCATTATTATCAAATTCAGTTAGAAATGACTTAAACACACTAAATGAAGAGATAGATGAGTTTACTTGTAGTTCATCACAACTTATATAATTATCAATAATATAGAATCGTGTTGATTTTTCAATTTCAATAATAGAATCTCGGATAGGCGTATATGAGTAAATTGGGATATTTGTGTTATTTGTTAAAAGCTTGGTTAATGTACTACCATAAATCTCTGATAAATAGAACCCTGTATCGCAATCTTTAGCATACAAATTATCTGCTTTTATTTCAGTGTGAAGAATTGAAAAGCCAATTTTTTGATTTTCACAGACAATATCTTCTAAGATAGCATTATTACAGTGATCTATCAATAATCCGAAACTACAAGGTTCCGTAATTTCGATGTTAGATAAATGAAGATTATGACATAATACGAAAATTAATTGGCCATATTGAGAAGCTTGACTTCCTGAAATTAATAAATTATCCTCATTAAAAAATAAACCAATAGGTTTTCCATTAACTGTGTTATTTACTAAAGAGATTTGACTTATATATGCAAAATCAAATAAGAAACCGCAATTAATAAGCTGATTATTAATAAGAGATACCGTGTGACTAGCTAAGAGCCCTATTGAACAGTTTTGAATGCGACAGCATTCAACAATTGAACCACTTCCTCCACTTATATAAATTCCACAACCCCCATATACAGTTGGGTACTCAAAATCGTAAGGGGCTATAACTGTAACCCAATTACAATTTGAAATGTTGCATTTAGATACATTTACAGCAATATTCCAGAACCAAGTACAAACTCCTATTCCACAATTATTAATTTCTACATTGTTAATATTATGTGTATAACCAGTTGAAACTCCAATATCTAATAATATTCCAAGAGAAATAGAGGAAATTTTACAGTTGCGAATTGTAAAATTACCTTCTGCATTAATATAAATTCCTCGATCTGAAAAATTTAAGCGAGAATGACCAGATTCTTCAACAATTTTTACCCCATTCCCTTGAATTTCAATGTTCTCGATAATATAGGGATCTGAATCACTCCCACTCCCAGTTATAAAAGGATAAGCTCCCCAATCAGTAGGTGAACTAATATTAATACGATCAACGAGAGTATAATCAGAGGATAAGAGAGTTTTTTCCTTCACATGGTAAATATTTTCTCTAATAGAAGATTTATTTAAGATTTCAAAGTACATACTACATGAACTTAGAGACACATAAAAAAGGATTATGCAAAAAATTATGACGAATTTTCTTCCGATCTTTACATTCTTAAAAATTTTGAATTTACCTTTAATTACTTTATTCACCTTTTTATTGGATTTTAAAACTTAAGTCTGCTATGTAAATGTGTATATTTAAATATTTATATATTATCCAAAAAAAAGAGAATATTCCGATTAGAGAAAGTTGTACTCAGAAGTTATATTAATACTAAAATGGTTATCGACATTAAAAAAGGTTAATAAAAAAAAAGTAAAACTTGAATTTTATTAATTTACTAAAGACTTAAGCTACTATGCGAGATCAAAACGGTCTAAGTTCATAACTTTATTCCAAACCGCTACAAAGTCGTTCAGGAATTTCTCCTGAGAGTCATCACTACCGTAAACTTCCGCCAATGCCCGGAGCTGGGCATTCGAACCGAAGATGAGGTCAACACGGGTGGCTGTCCACTTGAGTTCACCCGTTTCGATATTATGTCCCTCAAATTCGGTTTTTTCTTGCGTGGTTGCATTCCAAGTTGTGTTCAGATCGAGTAGATTCACAAAGAAGTCATTAGTAAGCGCCTCAGGTCGTTTGGTGAAGACTCCATGCTGTGTTCCTCCAAAGTTGGTCTTTAGGACGCGTAAGCCGCCCAAGAGTATTGTCATTTCGGGTGCAGTCAGAGTTAACAATTGCGCTTTATCGACTAGCATTTCCTCAGCAGATACAGCATAGAGAGATTTTTGGTAGTTTCGGAAGCCATCCGCCTTGGGTTCGAGAACAGCAAAAGAATTTACATCTGTCTGCTCCTGTAAGGCGTCCATTCGTCCTGGTGTGAAGGGAACCTTCACCTCATGGCCAGCATTTCTTGCAGCTTGCTCGATACCTGCGCAACCTCCTAGAACAATCAAATCAGCAAGCGAGATCTTCTTACCGTCGGATTGAGCGCTATTAAATTCAGCCTGGATGCTTTCCAGGGACTTGAGCACCTTCCTTAGCTGGTTAGGTTGATTAACCTCCCAATCTTTTTGTGGTACCAGACGAATTCGAGCCCCATTCGCACCACCTCGCTTGTCTGAGCCACGAAATGTGGATGCCGACGCCCAGGCAGTCGAAACCAATTCGGAGACAGATAGATCTGAAGCTAAAATCTTACCCTTGAGTGATTCAATGTCCATTTCATCAACTAGCTTGTGATCAACCATTGGGATGGGGTCCTGCCAGATGAGTTCTTCGTCAGGAACCTCTGGTCCTAAATAGCGAGTGCGCGGACCCATATCGCGATGGGTTAGTTTGAACCACGCCTTGGCGAAAGCCAACGCAAATTCATCTGGATTCTCCATATAACGCCGAGAAATCTTTTCATACTCGGGATCGAATCGAAGGGAGAGGTCTGTGGTCAACATAGATGGCGCATGACGCTTATCTGGGATGTGTGCATCTGGTACGGTACCCGCACCCGCACCCCCCTTCGGTGTCCATTGATGCGCGCCAGCAGGACTCTTCGTTAGTTCCCATTCATAACCGAATAACACTCTGAAGAAATTGTTACTCCATTTCGTGGGGGTGGGGGTCCAAGTGACTTCCAGACCGCTGCTGATCGTATCGGCACCTTTGCCTGTACCAAAGCTACTCTTCCAACCTAAACCCATATTCTCGATGTCTGCTGCTTCTGGCTCGGGTCCCACATGCTTTGCATCACCAGCGCCGTGGCACTTTCCGAACGTATGACCGCCCGCAATGAGTGCCACTGTTTCCTCGTCATTCATAGCCATACGCGCGAATGACTCCCGGACATCTTTCGCCGCCAAAACTGGATCAGGATTACCGCCTGGACCCTCCGGGTTGACGTAAATCAGACCCATCTGAACGGCTGCGAGTGGATTTTCGAGATCGGGTTTATCCTTATCTTCTGTGTGCCAACGTTTGTCACCCAACCATTCTTCCTCGGAACCCCAGTAGATGTCCTTTTCCGGTTCCCAGATATCCTCACGCCCACCACCAAAACCGAATGTTTTGAAACCCATTGATTCCAGGGCAACATTTCCCGCGAGGATCATCAAGTCAGCCCAGGAAATTTTCCGACCATACTTTTTCTTAATTGGCCAAAGCAACCGACGTGCCTTGTCAAGGTTGACATTATCAGGCCAGCTGCTCAGAGGCGGGAATCGCTGATTTCCACTGCCGCCTCCACCACGGCCATCACCGACACGGTACGTACCGGCGCTGTGCCATGCCATACGGATGAATAAAGGTCCATAATGACCGAAGTCCGCTGGCCACCAGCTTTGTGACTTTTTCATAAGTTCAGCGAGGTCCTTCTTCACGGCCTCCAAGTCGAGACTCTTGAATTCTTTAGCGTAGTTGAAATCTTTGCCCATTGGATTGGACTTGGAGGAACGTTGGTGCAAGATATCGAGATTCAACTGGTTCGGCCACCAATCTCGGATCGTCATGCCACCACCGGCAGTGGGCCTCTTAATCCTGCCCTTTACCGGGTTTTTACTATCTTCGTTCATAATTTTCACTCCTTTTGATTTAAGAATTTTTAAATAATTAACAATATTAAATTGGAAAGTTATTTTTTTTTATAAAGAATCTAAATCATATTATCAGAAAGATTCATTAATAACCATTATCAAATAGTAACCATTATTAATATAAATTGTGTTTTATTTTTATAAATAGTAGCATTTAAAATTATTCATCATAATAACTCGGTTATTTAATTGAATACTCACAATATAATCAATTTTTTAAGAGAAAAAGGACTTAAGGTAACTTCTCAACGCTTAGCTATATGTTCTTTTATTTTATCTCGAAAAGATCATCCTACAGCTGAACAAATTTTCCAAGAATTAAGAGATGAGTATCCAACGATAAGTTTGGGAACGATATATAAGACTTTACACTTATTAAAAGATTTAAGATTAATACAAGAACTAGGTTTTAATAATGGAAGTATCAGATACGATCCAGATATGGAACTCCATGTGAATATGATCTGTTCCAAATGTGGAAAAATTTATGATTATAAGACTAAAAATGTAAAGAATTTATGGGACGCAATTCTATCTGAATTGAATGTTAAACCTGTGGGCCAACGCATTGATGTTTATTATGAATGTGATGATTGTAAAAATATAAATTCTACTTAAATTCTTAAACCTAAATGGAATATTAATTATATTATATTTTCATAATATTATATTTTCTGCTAACAAAGCAGAAAAAGTATCTAAGATGCCTAAAAGACAAAATAATAAACCTAAAACAATAAATCAGAATAATAGGAAAGAAATGAACAAGTTCGTAAAGGCATTATTTTTCATATCAGGGATGATATGCTTAATTTTAGGAATAATTGGAATAATTTTACCTATTTTACCTACTACGCCGTTTCTTTTACTTGCGGTAGCCTGTTTTTTAAGAAGTTCTAAGAGATTTTATAACGGGCTCCTAAACAATAGAATTCTTGGTTCATATATTAGAAACTATAGAGAAGGAAGGGGTATGCCTAGGAAAATTAAGGCCTTTACGATTTCTATGTTATGGATCACAATTCTAATATCCTTTTTCTTAATTCAAATTACATGGGTAAGGTGTATTTTGATTGTAGTCGCCATAGCTGTAACAATCCATATTATCTTAATTAGACCAAAAAATGTGAAGAAAGAAAGTAATTAAATTAATAGTATTTAAGAAAATTTCTTAAACTACAATAATTTAAATCCTATCTAATCTAAATAATCGGTTACCAATTCTTGATCCCAAAAATCTAAAAATAAATAAGCTTTGCATTTTTTCCTATATGAACATAAGAATTTTTTTCAAATTGGGTTATATTTTTAATATTTGAATTCTAAAATTATAAGTCATTTTGCGAAACATTTTTCCGATTTTAGGATCCATAAATAATATATATAAGATACAATGAATAATGGATTTAATAAATTGGAATTAAGATTTTAATTAAAATATAAAATAGTGTATAGTATTTATGCCAAAAATGAAAAAACGTCAATATAAAAAAGGTAGAAAAAGCTCAGGCCCAACTGAACAGCCTGAAGTATCCCGAGTAAAAATGCCTTATAGAAGAAATGGAGAAATGTTTGCTCGAGTTACCGATATCTACGGGCAAGAAAGAATGGGGGTTTATTGCGAAGATGGAAAACATCGTATGGGACGAATTAGAGGTAAAATTAAAAAGAGAGTATGGATAAGAAAAGGTGATTTAGTTATTGTCAATCCCTGGGAATTTGAAACTGAAATTAAAGGTCAAAAAGAAAAGTGTGAGATCTCTTGGAGATATTTAAAACATGAAATTACTTGGTTAAACCGTAGAGATAAAATTCCTGAGAATTTAGATCTGAATAGTATCACTCTTTAAAAATTTTTTTCTAAAATTGAATATTTATTGTACTTTCAAATTAACTTATCTATAAAGTAGCTAAAAAAATTAATTAAAAAAAAGATAAGGTTCGATAACAATTGTAAAAAACGTAAAAAAGTATTTTTACTAAAAATTATTTACTACTTATATTTATTTGTTCTTTTGTGAGATTTATAATTCTGGTTCAGCTTAAATACGAAATCCTCGACTGTATTCGGATTTAGGGGCTTTTTCGGTTACCACGACATCACTAGCTTGTGGACCTTTTTGCCCTTCAGTAATGTTAAATTCAACTTTATCATTTTCATTAAGGGTTTTGTATTCCTCATCACGCCCACTTAACGCGGAATAATGTACAAATACATCAGTTCCCTCTTCAGAACTTATAAATCCATAACCTTTACGGCTATTAAACCATTTTACTGTTCCTTTTACCAATCTAAAAACCAATTTTCCAATTTTTAAATAAATCTTTCATTGAGAAAGATACATTATCCATAGGTATTCAAAGGTAATAAATTTTGGGTTTATCAGTTTTTCCAAAATAAAATTATTTGGAAAAAAACCAATTAGAAGGATTTCCATTTGTATAATAATAATAAAAAAATGATAAGTTTTGATAATAATCGTAAAAAAGATTTTACTACTTATTATTTGCTACTTATACTTATTTGTTACTTTTTTTAGATTTACAATAGACAAAGGATTTAATAGAACCTATTTTGTGATTTAAATTGTTGAGGTGCTCTTTCAGTAACAACAACGTTACTCGCTTGTGGACCTTTTTGACCTTCGGTAATATCAAATTCAACCTTGTCGTTTTCATTTAAAGATTTGAATTCATCCCCTTGTGCTTGTATTGCTGAGAAGTGAACAAATACATCAGTTCCTTCTTCAGAGGTTATGAATCCATAACCTTTACGGCTATTAAACCATTTTACTGTTCCTTTTACCAATTTTAAAACCAAATTTCTACTTATTTTATAAATTTATTAAAGTTCTAATAGAACTATTTTTAAAAAGGATTTAAAGCAATTAAATTTTTACTTTTATAGGATATATAAAAATTAGTTCCTTGCGGAGAAATGATAAAGGATTAAAGATTTAGATTTAAATTCGAGTTCAATCTTACTCCTCAGAAGAAGATAACCATTTTACCCCCAACACTTCTTCAACAGCTTTAATTAGAATTTCCTCCCTTCATTCTGAAAGTTAGGATTTTTCATTTTTGTTTTCATATTTTCAACAATTATTTCTGCAGTGTATTTTGCTTTTTTCCCATTTTTTTTTTTGAATAACTAAACAAATTTATTTTTTTATAATTTCTATATTATATGGATGAAATTGATCTCAAGATTATTCTGCTTTTATTTAACAATTCAAGATTAACATATAGAGAGATTTCAGACCATTTAGGATTATCAGTTAATGCTATATATAAACGAGTACAGAGTCTCATAGATTTGAAAATCATAGAAAAATTTTCCGCAAAATTGAAATCTTATGCAATTAATGCGATTTATGCATTTGTTTTTGGACAATGTAATGCTCAAGATATAGATAAGGCAATATCAGAATTGGGTAAACATGAGAGCACATGGCAGATTATATTATCAAGTAGAAATTATATGTATATAGGAGCTATGTTAGAAACCATTCATCAATTAGATGAGTATTCCTCGTTTGTTTCCCAAACGGTTGAAATCCAATCTCCAAAAATTGGACTGCTTTCTGGGGTACAATATACTGCTCCAATTCCCTATATTGTTCCGAAGTCTAGATCAATGAACTATGATAAACTAGATTTAGAGATTATTCGATCACTCAATAAAGACTCACGGAAACCTATCTCGGAAATAGCAGATGATGTTAATAGCACTTCAAGTACTATTCGCCGTCGCCTAACTAGAATGATTGAAGAAGGAATAATTGAATTATCTATAGATTTCAATCCTGAAGCTTCGAATGATATATTCGCCTTATTTCAGATAACGATAAATCCTATGGTGGATAAGAATGAATTTGCCAAGTATTTGAATGAAAATTTTCACCCGAACCTCTTTTTTTGTTGGACATTTAGTAATCTACCAAACCTAATTTTATGTTGGGTATGGGTCAATACTATGAAAGAGTTAACTGAATTGGTTGAGAACATAAAAAAAGAAAATATTGACTCAATCATCATTGATATAATGTACAAAGTCTTTTATTTTGACACTTGGAAAGAAAACTTGATATATAAATAAAAATAAAAATTTTTAATTAAAGAATAGATTGACTTAAATTACGCATATTAGAATATATAGTGATACCCTTATCAAATGTATTATATAAGTCGAAACAACGGCGAATAAAACAACCTTCCATGAAAAAGTAATTCTTAATTTAAATGTTTGGCCTAAATATGGTCCCTTTATCCATAAAATTAAGCTTACTATGCCTGTTAAGCCTGATATCACAAGTTCTAATAAGAGCATAAACCAAGAAAAAAATGGGTTTAATGCGCTTAAGCAATCTCCACCAGCACTTATAAGAGTGATTGCCCGAATAAAGAAAAAGAGGGAACCACCTCCTAAAAGAAGCCACTGTAATCGATTCCAACGCAAGAGCACATTTTCAGTTTTAGGTAATCCATGTTTGTTTTCATGAGATTGCTCTCTCATATCGTTGTTTAATTTCTCTGCGATATTTAATCCAATATTTTCCATTTTGTTTAAACTATTTTCTTTCAAAGGGCCCTCTTTGTCGATTACTAAACCCGTAATGGTTGAATGTATAATTATAATTTTCATTTTTCTTAAATATCTTATAATCCTCTTGGCTGCTGAACCTGCTAATCGAAAATCTGCTTTGGTTTCAAATGCAAATCCTTGTTTATTTTCTATCTTAAGATTCTGAATTTTTGATAAAAATGATTTCATTGCCTTTGATGCTCCATGAAAATGAGTAGGCCCTCCGATTCCAATTACATCATAATTTCTAAGTTCTATTGTATCGAAATCTTGAATAGAGTTGCTGTCTACATAGACGCCTCCTGCTTCTAATCCACGACTCAATGACATTGCTACTTTCTTTGTATTTCCATATACAGAATCATATAAAATTAGAGCTTTTTTCATACTATTCCCTCACTTTTTAACTTTTGAACCATGTCATAATTTTTCCGGTAAAATAATTTCGTAAAAAATCCATGCTCGCGTTTACAAAAAGGCAAACTATTTGAAGCTGAATGATAAGTGTTACATTCTTCACAATTTCCATGATTTGAACATCCTGTTTTAGGGCAGGGGCAATTAAAACTAATTAATATCACCTCATTTTTATTTAATTTAGGTATAGAATGCTGCTAGATATAATTCTAAGTTCATGATATAGTGAATAAATTAACTTATTTCAGTATCAAATTTAATTAAATCTTCAACTACTTGGTTGAAAAATGAACTATTAAACCCATATTTTTTTAACTCTTTAATTTAAAATCTTATACGCTCTATGGTCTAATATTATTACTTTATTCAATTCTAAGTGTACATGGAAATATATGAGGATAATTATGTTTAATTATTTAACTCAAAACTACATTGGGTGGAAAAAAGTTGGAAAAAAATAAAAAATCATTAAAATTTATATTGAAAATAATAGTAAAATCAACATTTTTGGTAATTTATGTAATCTTTTTAGGTGGACTAATAATGGGTGGTATTTCTTCAGGTATTATGACTTTAATTCCTGATCAAGCAAGTAAACCGTGTTATTTAGGATATTACGCACACTGTTCGTTTACGCCTTTTAGCACATTAATTTTATTTGCGATGACAGTAATAGGAACAATATTACTAATTAAATTAATAAAATACCTTAAAAGAAAACATAAAATGACTATTGAAAGCAAACCATTACTAAAAGCTTTAATAAAAAAGTAAAAACAAATAACTTACTTTTTTTCTTTTTTTTGTTTTTGGTTAAAATTTCTTGAAAAATATCATGAAATTCAATATCATCTGCAAAAGAATTATTAATCTCTTTTCTTTCGAATAAAATATCGAATTATTCCTAATATAGGATTAAGGCGAGGTACTTTTGCTATGTATTTTTTATAATCTTCACCAAACTTTTCAATAAGTTTTTTATCCTCAGTATATGTCCATTGATATGTTAGAATTATGATGATAATGCTGAGAATTAAACTAAGGAAAATTTGAGTCCAGAATGAAATGCTTATAGTAAATAATATACCCCCCAGATATTGTGGATGACGAATTATAGCATATGGACCATTATCCACTAATTTGGTGGTATGTAAATAACTCTTTCCTTTTTCCACACCCCCTCTTTTTTTAAAAATCCAAAAAGAAACCAAAGCAAAATAAAGACTAAATCCCCAAATTATATATCCAATATAGACAAAAATGATAATACCCAATTCATTAAAAAATAAAAACATTAGAATTATTTGAATTATAAAAGATAAAGTGAATATTGTAGTAAAGAAAATATCTACTAAACTTAATTTCTTTTTTTTTAATTCAATATTTTTTTCATTATTCATAATTTTCCAACCTGTTTTAATCAATTAATAAAAAGTAAATAGAAAATATTTTTTTTATCTTCTAATTCATTAAAAATTTAAAAAAGATTATTTATAGATATTAATTTAATATATTTTAAACTTAAAAATTATAGTTAAATCACCATTATAAAGGAGATTAGAGAATGTTTTTAGAAAAATTAAAGGAATTTCCAAAGAATTTATACATTTTAATTATCACAATTATAGGCTTTTTGATTTTTATTCTGACCACTACACTAGTTTTTACACCTATAAATCAGATTGTGCCACCCCCTTATGGAATTTTAGATTTCGAATTCGCATGGGTACCAGAACAAGTTCTCATAATTTTTGCCTCATGGGGGCCTTCTGGAATGGCAGCAGAAACCTTAGCAATCTATTGGGACTTTTTATACATTGTAGGTTATGGATCTTTTATTTTTGGAGCTATTTTGCTTGTTACAAGAAGGTTAGATGGGAAACTTCAAAAAATTGGCCTTTGGATGACCCTAACTCCTATCCTTGCAGGAATTTTTGATGTTATAGAAAATATCAATTTACTAGTAATGTTAGATACCGTTCCCACATTTTCATCATTTGTACCATTTATAGCCTCTTTAACGGCTTTAATTAAATTTAGCGTACTTATTCTAGGGATAGCTTTCTTCTTTGTAGCTCTAATCATTGTAATAATAAAACTAATTAGAAAAAGAGATTAATAAATCTTTTTTATTTTTAATATTAACCCTAACTATATTAAAATAATAGCCTGAAAAATTGAATCTAGATGGAAAAAAAGAATAATAAGTCAAAATTGAATACTGAAGAATTGAAAGAATTCTATGTTAAAACAAAAAATATCGATAAAAAACTAGATCATGGTCGAGCTTATAGAACTCTTATTAATCCAATTAGAAGAGAGATATTAAAATTTATTGGGTATAACATTAAAACTATGAAAGAGATAAAAAGTGAATTTAAGTTTGACGAAACTCAATTAAATTACCATCTTAATATGCTCAAACAAACATTTTATGTTTTAGATTCGAATGAAGGCTGGAAACTAACTCCAAGAGGAATTGGTTTTCTAGAAAATGCAAGATTAGAAATGTAATCAGAAGAGTGGGTACTTTCCATATTCTTTTGCTGCTTCAATCATCCAACTTAGGCGCTCAACTGATATACTAGGATGAAAATTCGCGGGAGATAACATATATCCACCGCCATGTCCGAGAGCCTTAATAGCATTTTTCACAGCATCCTCAACTTCATATTTAGTAGCATCAACTAAAATATGACGTGTATCAATATTTCCTGATAAGCATAATTTATCACCAATTTTTTTCTTAACCAAATTGGGATCAACAAGAGGGGGTTCTAAGCATTGAAGCCCATCAAAACCAGATTCAACGATGAAATCCAAAAGAGTTGTAATATCTCCATCTGTATGTAATATAAATTTTCCACCCCATTCATGGATTGCGTTTGCTACTTCTTGATAGCATGGTAATAAGTACTTATAGAAATACTTTGGATTAATCATTGGGCCTCCACTATGTGCGATATCTCCCCCTTCAAGAAAAACTTTAGCTCCACAATCAGCATAAGCCTTAAAAATGGTTAAAACAAAGTCTGTAGTAAATCGAAATCGTTCTTCAATTAATTTAGGGTCATTTTTTAAAGCACGAGCGAAGTAATTCATTCCCATACCTTGCCAAACAGGTGGAAAAATAGAAGTAAGAGCATCTTGGGCAATAATATAGATGTCCTCTTTAATATCCCGACACTTTCGTAAAACACCTTTATAAAATTTTTTAGCTCTTTTATATTCTTCTTTCAAATCAGGTTTAGGATATGCTTCCCAATCTTCTCTATTTTTAATATACCCTCCATAGTAATCTGGGTATGGATTTCCATCTATATTCTTTATTCTATGTCTTTTCCCAAAAACATCAGTCATCTCAGTTTTACTTTCAATGATAAATGGTATGTAATGAATGCCGACTCCATCAAATCCCAATTCATAAGCTGCTCTTACACATTTCGCGAAAACAGATATTTCAATATCATCGAGGATTGAATTTATTCTATCCAGCCATTCATCTGAATATTTTTTTTCCATCTCATCAAAAATATCAAACGCGTTCCTTTCTGGTTTACCAAGAACTTGATCAGCCACATTACCATCGAATTGTATTGTATGAATTGGAATTCTGTCTGGTTCTTCTAGATTTAAAGCTGCCCAAATACGTTCAAAACTATTCATAAAATATAAACCAAAATCTCAAAATAATTGATTTATATTTATTAAAACAGAGAAATAAATTTTAAGAAAAGTAACTTTATTGAGTAATTGCAGTGCAGATTAAAAGTACTTTAGAAACAATTAGAAATTTCTTGGATTCACAAATTCAAAATGGAGTAAAAGTAAAGGTTTATACCAGAAAGGAAGATCAACTGAATTACTTTAGAGAAATTAATATTGGGGTAAAACATGAAGAATTCAAAGAAATAATCCTTCAAGAGGAAACCAAATTAGAACTGGGAGGCGTAGATCAAAAATCCTTTTCTCTTGTTTATCCAATAGAGGAATTAGACTTAATAAATGATGGAAAAATTAGATTATATGGCTCTGAGATAAAAGAAATTTCAAATAAAACTATAGATTTTGGATTATTTTTATTAATTGGAGTTAAAAATCTTTCAGAAAATTCTTTTGATGAGTTTAAGAACCTTAATTTTATTTCAAATGGAATTGAAGGCTTTATGATACGTACAATTCCGAGAAGATTTTGGTGCAGGTTGAGTAACATTGTTATTAACAATTTTTCTTTTGAATTTTTAGGTAATGCTATAATGTTTTTATATCAGCAGAAGTTCACGGAATTTATAAAGTCGATGGAAATTATATTTGTAAATTCAAATCCAGAATTAATAGAGTCCTTTATTGGTATGACTTCATCGATAAGAGCGAATATAGAACAAAAGTGGAGAAAAAAGGTAAACGAATGGAAAAGGAGAGCCGATTGTGACTATGATTGGGATTGTTATGAATGCCCCTATTACGATGCATGCGAAGATATCAAAGAGGTTTTAGAAAAAAGAGAGGTGTTAGATTAATTAATAACTTTAAGAAACCTCTTAAAATCGCAGTAACTGGAAAAGGTGGAGTTGGGAAGACTGTAATTACAGTTTTATTTACAAAAATTATTTCTGAACATTATAAGTACAAACTTTTATTGATAGATGCTGATCCTACTCATCCACATTTAAGTAATATGGTTAAAGTCAAACCCAGTAAATCCCTTGAGGAATTAAGAATTGAAGCTGTAAAGAAGGTTCGCAACGGAGGAGGATCTGCTCAAGAACTTGCTGAGAGAATAGATTTTGATGTGTATGAAGGGATGGCTGAAAGTAAAAGTTTTAGCTTGTTTTCAATTGGTCAACCAGAAGGTCCTGGATGCTTTTGTCCATCAAATATTCTTCTGAGAAAAGTGATTGAATCAATTTCTAAGGATTTTGATGTTATCTTAATAGATGGTGAAGCTGGACTTGAACAAATTAATCGGATGGTGTTAAAATCTATTGATATCCTTATAATTATAACAGATTTGTCTCTAAGAAGTATTGAAACCGCAAACTCTATAAGAAATCAAGCTAAAAAGTAT
>JAEOSD010000154.1 GCA_016840545.1 Promethearchaeota archaeon | reverse complement strand
CTCTCTTGCTACAATCATTTTCATTACTTCTTTAGTCCCTTCTGCAAGTGAAAATGATCTAACAGCTCTCCATGCAGCTTGATCAAGGCATTCTCGTGAATATCCAAATGCACCCTGCCATTGCATGACATCATTTATAGCTTCGCAAGCCCAGTCTGAGCAGAACATCTTCGCTTGGGCTACAATATTACTTGTTTCGAATCTGCCTACCTTGCCTTCTTGTTCTAAATCAATAGTCTTTAAAGCTTTGTAACCTAAATCCCTTAGCATATTCAATTTTGTATAATGCTCAGCTAATCTAAAGTTTATTTCTTGATATTGCGCTAAAGGCTTTCCAAATGACTTTCTTTCTTTAATATAATTTATTCCGTTTTCTAACGATTTCAAGCCAGCGGATGCGCAAATTACAGAAATTAATGCCCTTGCATATTCGTATCCTTCATGGAGTATATAGAATCCTTTGTTTTCTTCTCCTAATATATAATGTTTAGGTATTTTTACATTATCTATAGCGAAACCACCACATGAAATCCCCTCCCTACCTAAATCGTTAATATAAGTAGGCGTGATTCCTTTCGCTGTTAATGGTAAATAAAATGTAGTCATCCCTCTTGTTCCACGCTCAGGAGTTTGATGAGCAATGGTAATATGCCCTCCCCCATGCGTTGCAGCCTCTCGTACACCACTAATATACATTTTTTCACCGTTCACAACAAATCCATCACTATCTGGCTTTATGGTTGTCTTAGTAGCACCTACATCAGAACCAGCATCACTTTCAGTTGTAGCTATTCCAAGAAACCATTCTCCTGAGACAGTTTTTGGAAATATTTCTTGCTTTGCTTCTTCTGTTCCATATTTATTTAAAAGAAAACCCCATGATGCTGGAACAAGGTAATATACACAGGTAGAACCAGTGCAATCCGCTTTTGCTAATTCTTCTGCTATAACACCAGCACTCACAGCATCTAGTCCAGGCCCACCATACTTTTCATCTGCCGTACATGTCATAAGCCCTAATTCTGCCATTCCCTTAACGATATCTCTAGGAATTTCCTTAGTTTCTTCCATTTGAAGTGCAATTGGGGCAATTTTACTCTGAGCAAATTCGCGAACTGACTCTCTAATCATATCTTGTTCTTCTGTAAATTTTAAACTCATTATTTTTACCTTTTTAATCAAATTTTAATTGTTTTAAGGATATAAAATACTAAAATTTTAGTAAAATCGAATAATTCTTAAGTTTTATTATTCGAATAAAATTAAATAGCTATCAAATTTCAGGTACTTTAATAAGAGATTATAAAAAATTAAAAATCGTCTAAATAAAAGGTGGAAAAAATTTCAAGGAATAATCAAGAGGGGGCAGAGATTTCAATAAAAGACCAAATCAAAAAATTTGCTATAAATTGTCTTTATGGGTTTAATACTATTATTTTAATTGGAATGGGTAGGAAATTAGGGATTTTTGATTATCTTTATGAAAAAACTAAATCAATGTCAAATGCAAATAAATATATTATAATAAAATTTACTCTTGAGGAGCTTGCTGAAAAGTTAAATCTTGATGTCAATTACCTAGATGCTTGGCTCCATTTGGCACTCGAATGTGGTTTATTTGAAATAGATGACTTGAACACAAAAAATCTAAAAACTGCTCCTTTTGTGTATGAATTGCTAATAGATCATGATCATATTTCTTATATTGGGGGAACCCTTGGAGCATTTTATAATATTGCTCCAGCTCAGCAAATTATGTTGAAAAACTTTAAAACAGGTAAAGCGATGGACCTCCTTAAATTGCCTGGTGATGTTGTGAAAGATTTACAAGAGAGAAGTAAAAGATTTGGAAAATTAATTGAAACATTATTCTCTAAATCTTTTACAGACTTTTGTAAAAACTTGCATAAACAAGGCAGCATTCTCGAAGTAGGATGTGGTTACGGATTTAATATTGAAACATGGGCTAAAAAATATGAAAAAGCTCGATTTATAGGAATCGATATTGAACCAAATGGAATAGAATTTGCACAAAAATTAGTAGATCAAAATAAGTGGAATGAAAGGATTAAGATTCTTAAAATATCCACGAATAAATATGTTCAAGTTACGAAAGATAAGTTTGATTTAATTATATTAAATCAAGTTCTCCATGAGATGAATCCAGACGAACATTATAGGAGACAACTTTTTAAGGATTTAAATTTATTGTTAAATGATAAGGGAATCTTACTTGTAGGAGAAAGTATGGTTCCCGATACTTTCGCTCCTAGAGAACCATTTAAACTGTTTGATATTACACATAAGTTTTCTGAAGCAGGCTCAGCACGTTTTTACAATGAAAAAACCTTCAAAACATTTATAGATTCAACTCCATTTACAAAAGCAGAATTTATACAAGAGGGGGGAACAAAGTTTTGGGCAATAAGAAAATAAATTAAATTAATAATATGTAAAACCCTCTAGGTATGACAGGAGTAAGATTGGTTGAAACCATGGCAATAATATTAAATAATAAAGGTGGAACTTATGGATTTGCTACTGCTTGTGTAGGTGGGGGGCAAGGAATTGTTACTATTTTAGAGAAAATTTAAAAGAATAATTAACAATAAGAGTAATATGAGCGATATATTAAAATTTGAAGTAAAGAATGGATTTGCAAGTAAACTCAAAATAGAATTTAACAAACAGGTATACATTATAGAAACTCCATATTTTAGAGGATCACAAATAAGAATCGATATAAAGGCTTTACCAGAAGTCATAGATATTTTAAAAATTATTAATGATACTATTATTGAAAGTAATAAGTTTAATTTAAACTAATTTTCAGTTAAGCAAAATTTATAGAATTAAATAAAAAAAGAAAGATTATTATGCTGGATGGAATTCATTTTCTTTTAACTTATACCTGTAATTATGAATGTGATCACTGTTTTTTATATTGCAGTCCTAAATCTGAAGGTACATTTACTATCGCTCAAATTAAAAAAGTTTTAGATGAAGCAACTAAAATAGGGACGGTTTCATCAATATATTTTGAGGGAGGAGAACCTTTCCTTTATTATCCATTAATGCTAGAAGGAGCTAAATTGGCAAACGAAAGAGGTTTCAAAGTTGGATTGGTCACGAATTCATACTGGGCTACTTGTAAGGAAGATGCTGAGCTCTGGCTTAAACCAATTTCTAAATTAGAAATCTCAGATTTCAGTATAAGTGACGATCTTTTTCATTTTGAAGAAATAACGGAAAATTTATCAAAATATGCTAGGATCGCTGCTGAAGAATTAAATTTGCCAATATCTTCGATTACGATTGATAAACCTAAAGTTGAATTTGAAATGGATAAAAACAAAGAAAAAGGAAAACCCATAATTGGAGGGGGTGCGATGTTTCGAGGGAGAGCAGTTGAAACCTTAACCGAAGGATTACCATTAAGACCTTGGGAAGAGATGAGAGAATGTCCTTATGAAGATTTAGAAGGACTTAGAAGGATTCATGTTGATCCGTTTGGCAATGCACAAATATGTCAAGGTTTAAGTATTGGTAATTTCTGGAAAACACCTCTTTCCACTTTAATTAAAGATTATAACCCTAAAGTTCATCCTATTTGTGGTCCTCTAATAAAGGGTGGTCCTGCCCAATTAGCAAAAATTTACAATATTGACCATGAAGATAATTATGTCGATGAGTGTCATTTTTGTTATCTCGCACGTAAAGCTTTAATAGATCAATTTCCAGAATATCTTGGACCTAAACAGATTTATGGTCTAGAATAGAAATATTGGATTTAATAGCATAAATTACAAGTGAAATTAATTTATGGATAAATTCAGATATGAAAATACATTTTTGTAATTAATTCGTTCTTGTAGATGTTTAATGTTCTGATTGAAATATATTTATAAAGATGTTAGAAATAATTAAGTTATTGATTTAATCCTATAAAACATTAAAATTTAAAAAAAGTGAGGTATTTTGATTCAATCTATTTTTTCTCAATCTGAACTTGATGAATTAGAAGATATTTTTAAAAGTCCTAAAAAAAATTTCCAAGAGTTTATTTCATTAATAGATGGAAGGTTTGAATCTTATAATAGAAAATTAACGCAAAATATCGAAAAATACCAATATATTATTGAAAATGCATTAGAAGGCGTTTGGATTATTGATTCAGAAAATATAACTATCTATGTAAATACAAGTATGGCAAATATTTTGGGTTATAGTATTGAAGAAATGATTGGAAAATCAGTTTTTCATTTTATGAATAAAAAGTCCGAAAAAGAAACGAGAATCCACATAGAAGACCGTAAAAAGGGAATATCAGCAGTGCGTGAAAGTCAAATGATACATAAAGAAGGAAAGAGTGTGTATCTTAGAATGAAGGCTACACCTATATTTAATGATGAGGGAGAATATGAGGGTACCTTTGCATTTATATCAGATATCACAGAAAAAAAAGAATCTGAACAAAAATTAAAAGAGAGCGAAGAACTATATAAAACTTTAGTTAAAACTTCTCCAGATGCTATAACTGTGAGTGATCTGAAAGGAAACATCATTGAATTATCCGAAAGAGCTTTAGAAATGAATGGTTTTACTCTTGAAGAAATGATTGGAAAATCCGCTTTTGAGTTAATTGCTCCTGAAGATCATAAGAGAGCAATTGAGAATATCCAAAAAACATTGAAAGATGGTAAAGTAAGTGGTGTTGAGTATAATTTACTAAGAAAAGATGGTTCCACATTTATTGGGGAACTAAATGCAAGTATCGTTAAAGGCATAAAGGGTAGACCTAAAGCTTTTATATCTACCGTTCGAGATATTACTGAACGTAAGAAAGCTGAAGAAAAATTAATAGAATCCGAAGAAAAATATCGAAATCTAATTAATAATTTAGGGAATATTGTAATTGAGATGGATTTAAAGGGAAAATTTAAGTATGTCAGCCCACAAGTAAAAGATATTCTTGGATTTCATCCTGATGAGGTAATTGGCACAAATGGGTTTAGTTATATTCACCCTGAAGATGTTAAAAATGCAGCTAAAACATTAAAAGCCGCTTTAACAAATAAAGAAAAAACTATTATTGAATATCGGACATTGAATAAGGAAGGAGATTATGTTTATGTCTCTGCTGGGGGGAGAGTTGTTAAAGGTAATGGTAAAGGCAAGGTGATTGCGGTAGTAGAGGATATAACTGAAAGAAAACTAGCTGAGCAAAAAATAAAGGAATCTGAGGAAAAATTTAGAACAATAGCAGAACAAACAATGATAGGTATTATGATTTTTCAAAAAAAATCTATTATTTATGTTAATAATGCACTTTCAAAAATCACTGGTTATCAATTTGAAGATCTTAAAAACTGGACATATGATAAATTTATAGAAGTTGCTCATAAAGACGATTTACCATTAGTATATAAGAAATTGTATGAGAGAAGTGTTGGAAAAGTTAATAATATGTTTAATTTCTCCTGTAGATTGATATCAAAGCAAGGAGATATTAAATGGGTAAACGCAACTTCAAAATTAATCAAATATCAAGAAAAACAAGCCAGTCTAGTTAGTATTGTAGATATAACTGATCAGAAAGAAGCTGAGGAAAATCTTAAGAGGATTAATAAATTAAAGACAGAATTATTAAGAAGAACCTCTCATGAATTAAAAACTCCCCTAGTCTCAATAAAAGGTTTTACAAACCTATTATTAGAAGTATATAATGAGGAACTTCATCAAGACCTTAAAGCTATTATAAATGAAATAAGAAATGGAAGTGAACGACTTGAAAATTTGATTATGGATATATTAGAAACATCTAAGCTAGAATCTGGTAAAGTAGCGTTGAAAAAATCAAAAGAAGATCTATCTCTTCTAATTAAATTTACAGTAAATTCATTGAAAAAGCTAGCAGAATTAAGACAACAAACAATAAACGTAAGGATTTATGATAAATTAGAAACTAAGTTTGAAAAGGAAAAAATTCGAGAAGTTCTTGAGAACTTGATATCTAACTCAATAAAATATACTCCTCCTTATGGCAAAATAGAAATTAATTCAGAAATTAAAGAGAAGTTCTACATAATCTCAATAAGGGATGATGGGATTGGGTTTACTGAAGAGGAAAAGAAGGATTTATTCACCCAATTCGGAAAAATAGAGCGTTTTGGTCAGGGTTGGGATCTTGATGTTGAGGGATCAGGATTAGGTTTATATATCTCAAAAGAAATAATAAAGTTACATGGTGGTGAGATATGGTTGGAATCTGAGGGAAGAGATAAGGGTTCAACATTCTATTTCTCATTACCTATTATTACGTAGTATCTTAGTAATAATTATAATAAAATAATATATTTAAAGAGTTAAAAGATATTTTTATAATCAAATATCAATGTAAATAGCGGGTTTAAAAGGTATTGCTTTATTGGATCTTTGCTTAGGATCATATTTTGAATTTATAATAACCTTCGTATCTACTTTCTTTTCAATATATTCCAAGTATTGTTTCAATAATTCTTGCTCACTGATTTGAGGAAGTTCTTTTTCCCAAATACGATCTTTAATTTGAAGTTTAATAAAAGGAATAATATCTTGATTTTTCATAAGGTTTGTCTCTTGCTTCAATTCATCAATAATTATATTAAAATCTCCTTTCTTAGAAATTATCACGTTTAAAACATCGTGTTTCCAGTTTGGGGCAGTGTATATAAATATTTCGTTATAATCTTGAGATTTTATTATTTTTTTAATACTTAATATATCATCAATAAGATTGGAAATGTAGTAAAATTCAATTTCAAGTTCTTCATTTATATAAGCC
>JAEOSD010000153.1 GCA_016840545.1 Promethearchaeota archaeon | reverse complement strand
TAATCCAGAATTATATTTCCTTTATCAATACTCTCGTGAATCAACATTTTGTCTTCATTACCACATTTAGGACACTTTCGGCGCCCTTCTTTTTTCTCAATTGTTAGTAAATCATCTGCAGAACCTGGGATCCCTGGTGCAGCACCAGATGGACTTGATGCCTTTAATTCAGCTATATCCATCTTTATTTCTTCGGGAGTCACCTCTTTTACTTCCGATTTTAACTCTGGCATTATTGCTGCAGCTTCCTTATCAGCTTCGGTTTCCGGCTCTAATTCAGATTCAGCCCTTAGTTGTACCGCATCAGATTCTTTATAATTTTCCCCTCGCTCTAATGCTGCATGGAATTCCGCATCATCACCTTCCTCAAAAATAGTTTCATTTTGGAGTCCTGAGCGTTCAGCATCAATTTGTCTTGCCCATTGACCTGCCTTTACCTTTTCCTTAACATTGCATTCAGCACCCTGCCAGATATATACTTTATTTCCCAAATCAGCTATAAAACAATCTTCTGTATCTAATGAATCATTTTTAAATGGTACTTGGACCATTTTCATAGCATTGATCCCTTCAAATTCTTCTGAGGATACTCGATATAAGACATTAATATGTTCAGAAAATCCTGCCCAATCACCAGTTACTACATCTTTTAAGAGAGTTTTAGCTACATTTTTTGCCACAACTTTCATTGCTCCCAGCATATTAACTGTTTTAAGGAAATCTCCGGATTCCATTCCTTCGTCAACAGTAATAATTTTAGCAGCACCTCCTCTCATTTGGTCGAGTTTTCGTGCTTGAGCTGCGCCAGCAGTCTTTTCATCAACAGAACATTTGCTCCCTATCCAAACATAAATCGTTTTTTCATCATCTAAAAGATAAACATCTCCAGTGGAAAAAACAGGATTATTGATTTCGACAAGTTCTCCTTTATTTATTAAATAAAGTTTCATTTTGATTTTTCACTTTATTTTTTTCTAAAATAATTTATATATCTTATAAAAGAAAGACTATATAAAATCACGCATTTAATCCATTTGATATAAATAGAAGTAATATGGAAACGATATTGAGAATTAGTTAAAATCGTGTAAAGCAAGATTTATCCGATTTATTATTTCTGGAATTTGATTAATGTCAATTGAACAATAAGCAATTCTAATACCATTTATATTTTCATTTATGTTTTCAATAGGAATTACTCCTACTTTATATTTCCTTAGCAGATGATCGGCAAATGAAGTAGCTTTAATTTTACTAGGATTTAGATTTAAAAATACAAAAAAGCCTCCACCATTTGGGTCAACAGTAATATTTGGATTTATAATTTTCTTTAGCTCTGAATTTATCTTTTCGAACCTTAGTTTAAGCAGCTCTTGTACTAAACTTCTAGTTTTAATTATGTTATCCATACCTTTTTCCTTAAAAATTTTAGTTGTAACTGCTTGATAAAAGTGATTGCAATTTGAAATTGAGCTTCTATTAAAGCCTGATAGCTTATTATCAATTTCATTCTTTAATATCTCTAGCTCTTTGTCATTTTTTACCCATTTTGGTTTTAAACCAATTGTAACAAACCCTATACGCCCTCCATACAATAAAAGTTCTTTTGTAATACCATCTAATTTAATAGGTATTATATTTTCATCGAGTTGCTGAATATCGTAAAATAATGAGCGATTCACTACATTATTTTTGAAAACATAGGGTTCATAAGCATCATCTACTAGAATCACTATAGGCCGATTGATTTCTTTTTGAGTTTCTTTTAAAATTTCAATTAATCGCTCATTTTCTTCCCATGTTGGCATAAAACCTGTTGGATTATGTGGAAATCCTAAAATTAATATGATTTTATTTTGAGTTTCTAATACCTTATAAATTGCTTCTTTTAAACCTTCTAAGTTAAATTTGTCATCAACAAAAAATTCAAAGGATTGTATTTTTACACCTAATAATTTCGAAAAAATATTATCATAATTTCCCCATCTTTTATTTGGGCAAATTATACTCTCTGAAGGGTTTAATAGCATCGCTGAGCTCATAAAAATTGCATTTGTTACACCAGCGGTAATTATTGGGAGAGAAGTATATTTTTCAAGCTTAAACAATTTCTCTTCTTCTGTATCTTTATTAAATAAAGATTTTTTTATAATCCACTCTTTCCAAATTGCACGCAATTCCTTTAATCCTGAAACTGACGCATAAGGTACTAGATCATTTATATCAAGATTATTAAAATAGTCATTTATATACTCTAAATAACAAGGAACCCAACTCACAGAATTTCCGTTCAAAAAATCTTTTTCATAAGCATATGCCGCTCCTATAGTTCCATTATAGTCTGCTTCCTTTTTAGCTCTCCCTGCCCAGTAAAAAATACCCTCAGGTAAATATATTCTCTTTCCCCGTTCGGATAAAACCTCATATAAAGATGTTTTTTTTAAGATATCAAATTCCATGTTGATTTCACTCTTTTTTTTATTTTTAATTAAAATAGTAGATAAAATAAATATTTAAGTATCGGTAGCTTATTTAAAGTCTATGAGCAACCATAACAATTCTGAAGAGTTATCTAAAAGCAATAATAAATTTGATATTATAGAGAGTCCTAAAAAAAATGAAAGTATTCTACTTAAAGGATGGAATAACTTCGTTAACGGAATAAAAGGTGGATGGGATAAATTTCAAAAATCAATAGAAGAGCAATCAAAAAAGAATCTAGAGTTATGGAATGAGGATAAGGAAAAAGTTAATAAATTCTTTCAGCAAACTAAAGAAAATCTAGATAATACTATCAAAGATTGGACCTCGGAAATCGAAAAAATACGAACTAAAAACAAAGAAGTATGGGATAAAAATAAAGAACAGATAGATACATTCTTGACCAATACTGCTCAAGAATGGGACTCTAAATTTCAAATCTGGGTACAGGACTTAAAAACGAAACAAATCGAGACGAAACAGCAGTGGGACGCACGAACACAAAAGATTAGAGAAGATATCAAAAATTGGCAAGAAGAAACACGTAAGAAGTGGGAAGAAGGCGTTAAAGCTTGGCGAAAAGAGTTAATAAAAGGATCTTATTTGTTTTTAGTGTTTATGATTCCAATACTGATTGTAGTGTTCGTAATTGTAGCACTAATCAACTGGGCAATTCCTGATTAAATTAGTAAAATATTATATTTAATTCATACAACCTCTTGTTATTCATGTGGGATATTTTATTATTTTCTTTTATAGTTGCACTAACAGGTGCTTTATCACCGGGTCCCCTATTGACCTTTACTATATATAAATCATTGAACCAAAAAAGGGGATATCTCGCGGGAGTATACATTGTATTGGGGCATGCTACAATTGAATTTGCATTGATAATAGCACTCCTTGCTGGAGCCTCGCTTTTTTTTCAAAATATTGTTTTTCTAATGATTGTGGGTATAATTGGAGGAATTTTTTTAGTAATTTTTGGGATTTTAGTAATATACGATGTTTTAAAGACGAAGATTGATGCAAATTTAAATATTGGTGAAGGACAAGTCAAGGGTTTTAAAGGAAATAGTTTCTTAGGAGGCATAGTCGTTTCGCTTTCAAATCCCTACTGGACGTTTTGGTGGGCGGTCATTGGACTTGGATTCATGATCAACTTTAACATTTCATTTGCAAATCCTATAGGTATTCTGTTTTTTTTTATAGGTCATGAATTAGGTGATATTGTTTGGTATTTACCCATTTCAGCTTTTGTATATTTTGGAGGCAAAGCTTTGAATTATAAAATTTATAAATATATTTTAATCTCATGTGGCGGATTTATGATTGCTTTTGGTTTCTACTTAATGGTTAATGTTATTATATCACCGCTATGATTTCACAAATCAAATCCATGCTTTTATAAAAATATGAAATATCCTAGTATCACATAAATATAATAGTTTCATGGAAATTCATTTTAAGTAGTAGTAGTATAAATTTCGAAATTTATAGTGATGGGATAAAAATTCCTAGCTTCACTTCATAGTAAATATAGTAAAATATAATGAACTCGTTATTATCAGAAATGTGAAATGTAATAGTATATTGTTGAGGTAGAATAATGACCGTAAGCGAAAAACAAATGGTAAAGTGTCCTGTTTGCGACAATAAATTTGTTCCAAGGACATTTTATCCTGAAGATGCGATTTTTTCTACTCCTGACGGAAAAAAACTTTCAGGTTTTAATGGATATATTAATAATGGAGTAAAACCGCCCGAGGCAATCATTAGTACCTGGAAGACATATTGCCCAAATTGTAATTATGTTTTGAGTTTTGTTAAAGAAATAGTAAGAAAGGAAAAAATACAAGATAATTTAGTTTCATCAAAAGATATACAAAGTAAATATAATAGCTATTACTTTGGCTTCCCATTTGGGGATTATACTCATTTTTTGAAAAAAATTTCAAGGAACGTAGAAGATGAAATAGAATCCGCTATGAAAGAGCTAAATATGGAAGTTTGGGAGAATTTATATAACATAAATGATAATTTTAAGTTTCTTGTTCGATTTTTTGCCAACTTAGAGAATTACTGTGATACAACCCTTAATACAAAGAATATAAAAAATTTAGCTTCTAAAATTAAGAAATTAAAAATATCAAAAGAAATGGAAGCAGATTTACTACAATTGAACAACATTAAAGAGGCAATTGTACATGGAGATTATGAATTAACTTCAGAGGAAGAAGAACAAATAAGTACCATTTTAGTTAGGTTCATTCTTTATTTGATTAATAAGCACATTAAACCTTTAGTCAATAATGATCAATTAGAGAATGGGTATGAATTTATTGATTTGAAAGATGTAAAAGCTGAGATTAAAGGTTTTCTTAGTAGTTATCTCTATGCTAAATTTAATAACGAACCAAAAGCAAGAGGTCAAATTCGGAACTTTTTAGGAGAAATCTTTGATAAAAGCAAGTTTAATTAAATGCTGATTGTTTTGATATAGAAATTCTTTCGAATATTATATAATTAATATTCTTCAATTTTAGTGGCCTTTAATTATAAATCTTTAAATTCAATTTTGAATAAAACTTTTAACTGATTTTCTATGAGAAGCACTATCATTAATTATGAAAATCATTCCTTTTTAATGAAAAAACTATTAATTATTTGTCCTTAGTGTAAAAAACCTATTTATGGGAGAGATATTGATATATTATCTTTAAATAGTGGAGGAGTAGTGTTAGGTATATTTATACTACTCCTAATTATCAAGAAAAGGAAAAGAGTATATTAAATTTATTTAAAAAGAGGTCTAAATCTCTTTTTCATCTGTTTCAAATAAACCAGAATATGGTTCAAGAAAGTGATTCATACACATAGGACAGGTGTTTTGTTTTGTAAGCCAGTCAGCTACACATAAGTAATGATATGTACTTCCACAGAAAGGGCAAGTTATCAATTTATCTTTGGCAAAATTTATATTTTTATGGCAAACAGTACACTGTACTTTAGAGACCGAAACTCCTTGCCTAATTTTAACCTTCTTTGATATAATTTCTTCTAATTTAGCAACTTCTATCTGATATAAACCCAAACTAGCAGTTAATTGATTAATTTTCGCGTTGATCTCTAAAACTCGCTCTTTTAATTCATCCTCCGATAATCGTTCGGCCAAGAATGCGGATAATGCAAAATTTAATGGAAGGCCTTCAAAATTTTCTGTTTGTTTTGTTATTTCTGTTATTTCAGCAAATAAAATGGATTCCTCATCAATTAAGTCCTTAAAACTTTTAAATATTTTATTAATGAGTAGAGTTAAAAGAAAAGTTAATTGTTGCTTTTTCCGGTTAAAGTGTGTTTCCCAATGTTTAATGACATTATACATGTCAAAATTACTTTCTTTATATGTATCTAGTTTTATATATACTTCCTCTTTAATTTCATCGATTTTAGATTTATATTCACTTAAAAGCTCTCTTATTCGTCTTAATTGCGGTAGTTCTTCTTTTATTATTTTAGAAGTTTCATCCTCATAAGAACTGATTAATTTATTAACTTCAGCTATCTTTCTATCGACATAAGCTCTAATATCGACTCTCAATCCCTCATCTTTAATACTATTCAAATAGATTTTATACTCATCTTTTCGACGATATATTTCTGAAATTAAATTTGCAAGTGTCTTTTTTAATGATTTAGTAACATTTTCATAGGGTTTTAAAAACTGGTCAAAATTTAAAAGCCAGGTGTCGATCTCATCAATTTTAGATGAGAGATTGTCAATTTTTTCATAGTAAGAATTTACAATCTTAACAAATTCATCAATATTTCGCTCATCTGCCTCATTAATGATAGATTGGAACGTTTTATCTAATCCTAAAAAATAGCACTCAACTATTTTAGGTAAAAATTCTTTGAATCTTTCTTTCATCAGTGCATTTACATCTGATTTTCCTTTCGGTCCTTCTAAATCGTATTTTTTATTAAGTTCGATAATTTCATTAAAAATCCCTTTCAATTTATCTTCAATTGTAGAAAGGATAAAAGGACGCATTTTAGCTTTTAAATTATAAACAATATCTTTTCTTTCAACAATATTAATAAATTCTTCTCCTGCAAATTCCTCAAAAATCTTATTTTTATTTAACAAGAAAATCAGATCCTCGTAAACTGTTAATTTTTTGTCTTGTTTACTTAAAAAATATTGATAAAGCTCATCAAAGTGGAAAGTTATAACAACATCTTTACGAGATCTTATTCTAATCTTAATTTTTGCTTCTACTAAACTAGTTAGGAATATAAACAATTCCTGAATTTCTTTCCAATAATTTAGAGGTTCTGGTATACCATTTAGTTTGTAGTTTAAATTTTTAATTT
>JAEOSD010000036.1 GCA_016840545.1 Promethearchaeota archaeon | reverse complement strand
TATAAGATAGTTTTATTCCTCCTTTTTTATTAATTTTTTATGAGAGCAACTTTTATTAATATAAAATAATATATATCTGAATAAGAATTATATTTTTTAGAACATAAAATTTAATCGAGGTTTAAGAATACAAATTGTGATTATTATGGCAAAAAGCGATGAAACAGAGAAAAATAATGAAGAAAAAATTGATGAAACTAAAGATAAGCCGATATATGTAAAGGTTTCAGATGAAACGCGAGCCATTATTGATAAATATAGAGATGAAAAAGGAATGACTATCTCAAATTTAATTGCTAATGGTATAAAAATGTATGATGAATATAATGTGATGGCTTCTGAGATACAAGCAGTAATAAATAAACATAAAGAAGAGGATGAGAGCATTCTATCATTTATGCAGAAGGCAATTCAATTTTATGGAGACCAAAAAGATCTTGATAGAGATTTATTCTTACGCCTTCGCGAAGAAATGAAAATGATGCTAATCGGTAAAACAACATTTAATCAGTTGATAACTGCGGCAGAAGAACCAAAAAAAGCTATAGAAATGCCGCATAAAAAGAATGTTGCATTAGATCTAATTATGTGGTATAATAATTCACGTCCATTAAAGCATCTTACAATAGAAGAAATTATGAAAACAATTCAAAAAATCTGGGTTGTTGCTAATTATTTCTATACAATCGATATAACAAAAGAAAGTGAAGATGAATATCATATGTTATTTCGTCATAGACAAGATAAACGTTATTCTAAATACTGGTTGGGATATTTCACCGAATTATTTAAATCTAAAGAGTTATCTTTCAAATGTTTTCTTGAGGGACAAGCATTTGACGAATCTATTTCTATTACAATAAAAATTGGATATGAAAAAGAATAGGGATTCTATTTTTGGAAATCCTTTTTTATTCAGAATTGATTTTGATTTTATATACATAAATATTATTTTCTTATGGTCAGAGATCTAAAGTTTAAATTCAATGAGAGAGAAGATATAAATAATTTTTGATTTAATTGGGATTTGATTTTGAATAATCAATACGATGTCATTGTTATAGGTGCAGGGTTTGGTGGTCCTATAGCAGCAAAATTGTGCGCTAATGCGGGATTAAAAACCTTAATGATTGAGAGGTCTGAAAATGTTGGAGAAAAAGTTATATCAGGTTTAACGATACCTTTTTATGGGTTCTTGTTTGGACCTGATTTCATTAGAGATGGAAATCCACCTTTCGAAAGACCTGCGGATGGTATAGTGAATTATATTATAAAGGACATTGATAAAAATGATATAGAAATTGATGATTCTCTAAAAATTCCTAAACCTTTAGGACCTATAATTGCATTTGGTTATCATACCTATTGTAAATCTTTTTGTGAATGGGAGGCTAAAAAGGCAGTAGAAGCAGGAGTTGAATTACGAACTTCAACAACAGTAATAGATTTGATTAAAAAAAATGATATTATTCAAGGTGTAATTACAGACAAAGGAGATAAAATTAGATGTAAAATTGTAATTGATGCTGAAGGTTCACAAGGGTTACTTGCTGTAAAAGCAGGAATGAGAAAAAAATATCCTCCCGAAACCATCTCACTTGCGGATACTT
This sequence comes from Promethearchaeota archaeon, assembly GCA_016840545.1. Lineage (GTDB taxonomy): Archaea > Asgardarchaeota > Lokiarchaeia > Sigyniarchaeales > SOKP01 > SOKP01. The sequence continues at coordinate 20,443 of JAEOSD010000036.1, read as the reverse complement.
ATGATTATAAAATGCCAAAAAAAATGATCGATAGAGTGTTTGGATATTCTGTGAAAATGTGTTGGGGTTTTGATGAGCAAAAAATCGCACCACCATTAGGATATGGAAATGGATTGATGGTGTGGCCATATAGAAATAGTTTACATTTTATGCAAGATCAATGCTTAAAAATTGGTGAAAAAGTCACAAATCTCAAAAAATTATTCGATATATATCATAAGAATATTACTTCAAAATTAGGTTGGTGGAAGAACCAAGTCGCACCATATATTAAATTAAGAGCGAGAATATGGGAAGGTTTTGAAATTTATGTTGGATTAGAAAAAAAATTGAAAGAAATACCAATTTATACAGACGGAATGATTCTTATAGGGGATGCAGCTGGACTTGAAAGTACAGAACTTTGCGATGGTGTACCCGCAGCTTGGTTTTCTGCTGAAATTGCTGCCGAAGTTGCAATTAAAGCGATTAGGTACAATGATTTTTCTAAAAAGATTCTAAAAGAATATGAAGAAAAGGTTAAATCTCATCCAATAATTCAATGGTCAATTTCAGGAAAAAATCGTTATAACCTAAGATTTGCTCAAGAACAGCATGATGAGAAAAAATTAAAGAAATATATCCATAATGGCTGGGGATTAGGCGCATTAGCTCACTTTACTACTCCATTATTAAGTATCTTTTTTTATTATATAAAAAAAGATTCAGGAATTATTGTAAAATGGATTAAAATGTATTTTAGATATTATCAAAATTGGTTACATGAATCATATGATTATTCAAAACCTAAATTTATTCTAAATAAATTAGATAAACGCCCAAAATTTAAAGAAAAAGTATTCAAATTTGGTATTTTTTCAATTGATTCAATTATAAAACTATTTTTACACCTAAAGAGATTGTTTAAATGGATTTTAATACCATTTTCACGGTCAGCTAATAATTTTATGAAAAAAATACTGATTATCATAGAACCACTCTATTTAGCACTTACTAAACTAATGGATCCATGGGCAGATAAAATAAGTAGAAATTTAATTGATTTTATTGATAGAGCCGATCCTTTAACTTTTATGGTATTTAATAGTAAAACTAAGGTGGTTAATCGTTAGGACATCGGATAAATTTCCAGGAGTCAAATGGAAAGGAGAAACAGGAAAGTTTATAACAATTGATACTCAAAAATGCACTGGATGCGCTAATTGTGTTAATGTATGCCTTGCAGAATGCTTTGAGATTTCAGGAAAAAAAGCGAAAATAAAATCATTAGATTTTTGTATGGAATGTGCTGCGTGTTGGTATGTTTGTAGAGAAGATGCAATTTTTTTCAGTTGGCCATATGGAGGAACAGGATATAGAAGTGATTGGGGCTAAAGAAACCGTATATTCTTAAAACCTTTAAAAAGATTATAAATTAATAAAAAGTATTAATTAATATTTAGATTCTATTTAGCTGATTCATCTTCTTGCATTATACCTAGTTTATTTCCTTCGGTATCTTTAAACATATAAAAGTAACCTACTCCTGGAACTGTAATTTTTGGAGTAACTATAGTTCCTCCATTTTTTTCTATTCTCTTCTTGAAATCATCAACAGAACTTACTTTTACATAATTAAAGATTCGATCATTTGGGGCTTCACGTTTTTGAATACCTCCATTTATTCCTTCCTCATCTTCTTCTCCCGCAACGATATTCCAGTATTCAATTGGTCCATCCCATTTTTCAATATTCCAGTTAAATGATTTTTCATAAAATGCTTTTGCGCGCAAAGGATCGTCGGCATTTATCTCAAAATGTATAATTTTTGGCATATTTCTCACTTTAAATTTGAATTTAATAAGAATTGAATTATTTATTCAGCATTATAACATATACTATATTAATATTAAGTTTTATTGGTTTAGAAAGCATTAATTTAAGAGTTTATGTATAATTTTTAATAATTAAGATATGAAAGGTAAGAGAAATATTTTAAAACCTTCCCTAAAGGAACCACTTATTATCTATGTAACAGCAGTGATTATAACTATGCTTTCAGCTATATTTTTCAGTATAAGAGGGTATCCCCTCGTTAACACTGCTACTGAAACGCTAAATATTGTTACCCCTCCATTATACATGATTTCAATCTTTCTTCCCTATGGGATATTAATAGGAGAGGTGATTTGGACATGGAATGAAAAAAAAGAACGAGCCATTTGCATTTTATTGCTTTTTGAATGTATCAGTGTTGCCATTTTGGCTTTCATGCGATATATTATAACCATTCCATTTAGCGGCCACGCAATTATATTATTCTTTTATTTACCTCATCAAGTAGTCAATAACAGAGCCCAATATCCGTTAAGACTTATAATTGGAATAGTAGTCCTCATTATAACCATAATTTACAAAATATTTCTTTGGAATGATCCTTTTACTTTTTTACTCGGGGCGATATTAGGAGCTATTTTATGGATTCCAGGAACTTTATTCTGGCTAAAAAAAGTAAAAAAAAATGATCCAATACCTTTCTAAGAATAAAATAACCTGAAAAATAGATTTAAATCTATCAAAATTTAAATATATTATATTTTTTTATTTTTATCCATGGAATTCAAAAAAAAGCGAAATGCAAAATATCGGAACTTGATAATTATCTATGTAATCTATGTTATATTTTGGATTATTTTAACAACAGTTTTAAACAATCGTATTGCAGAAATCAGAAATATCTCTCTTACACGTTTAATACCTATAAATAATTTGCCAATAGAACTTGCACTTATATTCATATTGATACTGCCTTTATCTGGTTTATTAGGACTTTTTATCGGAGGTTATCTTTTAAGTCCCATTATAATGGTCTTACATAAAAAACTTATTGGTTCAAAAATGTTTTATGGTGTTCAGAAGAAATCTGTTTTAAGATCAGAAAAGATATTTAGTCGTAGTTTTTTTCCAATTCTCATGGCAATTAACCTTTCGTCTATATTTATAACACCAACTATCTTTAACTATGTATTAGAAGCAGATGTAGTCAATCAATCTGGCGGATTAATGGATCTTTCTTCATGGATATCATTATTAGCTGAAAGTGTTTTATTAATTGTAACTTTTGGAATATCTATATTTTTTTTCTCAACTGTTTGGTTTTTAAAAGACTCAGGAATAATCTATTCAAATAAAGTAAAAATCGAAAAATCTCAAGAATTATTCACTATAAAATCGATAGGAGATTGGTTTCAAACAATTTTAAAAAGCTATGCAGGAATTGGAGCAATTATTACTTATATGCTTATTGTTTATAATTTTGTGAACACTCTTATTGAGTATACTGGAGATCCAAGAGTTTTTATGAATATTCCAAGTTTAATTCTATGGTTAGGATTACCATTTTACTTAGTAGTATCGTTAATTCCAGCCTTAATTTGTAATGATCTGATTAAGAATCATAGAATTAAATTTATTAGGAATATTGGTGAAAAAATAGGTATAACCCATGCCGCAATAATTTCATTTGAGTTAAAAGAAGATATGAATAATTAACTTTAATCAAAATAACTAAATATCCAAGGGTTATGTATAAAAAGTTTATAAGTAGAAATATGCTAGAAAATCTTGGTAAATTACAAATTAAACTAAATGAAAATGAATAGAAAATCGAAAAAGTACATTCTCGTTTCATTTGGCATTATAAGTATAGTCACTTTAATTCTGGGCTTGAGTGTATATGCAAATAATCAAGATTATAATAATAGAGATAAGCAATACTTAATTACCTCAGGAACCATTAAATATATTACTCTCGAAGGAGGGTTTTATGGAATCATTGGGGATGACTGTGTAAATTATGATCCAATAAATTTACCAGATAATTTTAGAATAGATGGTTTGAAGGTAGTTTTAACTGCCATAAAAAGAGAGGACTTAGGTAGTTTTCATATGTGGGGTATAATTATTGAAATAATTAGTATACAACTCATCTGAATGTAGACAATTAGATTTTATTTTCTAACTATTTTAATTCCTTTTTTCTCCAAGTTCTTTATTACAAAAGGATAAGTAATTAATTGTTCATACTCTAAATTTGAAACACCTAATTTCTTTATCTGTTCATCAGTAAAAAAATCAGGAAGAAGAGCTGCTCTGCTTTTTATATTATATTGTTTTAAAAGTTTTAAAGCGTTTATTTGATGATTAAAATATTTCCCTTCAGCTCCAGTTATCTTTTCAAAAGTTAACTCATCTACACCCTTCAAAGATACTCTAACATATAAATTTTTAAATTGACTAAGTTCTTTTGCAAAATCCTCATCAAGGAGGATTCCATTAGTTTCAAGGATAAATAAAGTCTCTTCAGGAATTAAAGATATTAAACTAAGAAGATGCGTTTTATAAATGGTAGGTTCACCTCCACTGAGTCTCACGAGAGGTAGTTTCATATTGATAAGTTTTTGACTAACTTCTCTTGATGTGTAAAATTCTCCATATTTATTTGGGTTCCAAACTTTTTTCTGTCCCCAACAATAAGCACACCTTAAATTGCAGCCTAAACAATCTGCTGTAGCGCAACCTCCATAAAATCTTGTTTTTCGAAAACGATAATACTTACGTTTATCATTTTTACTTACTTGATTCCTAACTTGTATAGACTGTTCTATTGGGTCTATCATTTTTAACAAGAAAATATTGCTGATAGAAGATGAATTTAAGAAAATTTATTTAACTCTATTTAAAATTCAAAGAAATGAAAGTTATATACCTATTCAATTTCCTTATTGGTAATTATTTAAAATATTATATAAAATCTTATTTAAGCCAAGAAAGCATTAAATTGGATTCTTAATTAAATAACCTTAAAATTAGCATAAAATAGTTCATGATTTTCTCTAAACTTATTAGTAAGAAGCCAAAGGCAAAATACATTATATTAATAGGATTTTTATTAGTTTTTATAAATATTTTCATCTATATTGATTATGAAAATAGAAACAGTAATCTTAACTTGTTAAATGTCAATGAACCTGCTGAACCCAATGAACCTGTTAATCTTTTGCCCAATAATAATTATTATGTTGCTCTAAAAATTACCGTTTCAGAATTTCCACAAAAGGATTTTTTTTCCTATTGCACTAGTTTTCTGACCCTCACATTAACAATAGAGCTAGTAATAATCTTTAAAAAACAGAAAAAGAGCAATAATGACGATCAAATTGATATAAATCTTAACAGATTAAACAATTTATCAGATCGAGAAATAAATGTTTTTGATATGATTCAAGATTACCTCTCAAAAAATAGGACATTAGAAAAAGAAAAAATAGTCCCCCTGATTAAATCCAGATTTTCACGATACTCAGAAGGTTTAAATCATAATGGAATAGAAGCAGCAGTAGATCAACTTCTTAAAAAAAACCTAATAGTTGATAGATCTAAATATACTATAAAAACTATACTTGAAAATCCAAATAGGTTAGCTGTCTATAAAACCATAATTGATAATCCTGGCATACATTTTATGAGACTAGTGACTTCATTAGGCATGTCAATCTATCTCGTAAAATGGCATATAACTATGCTGTTAAAATTCAAATTAGTCAAAAACAGAAAATTTGAGAACCGCGAGATTTATTTTGATTATACCTTAAATCCTAACCAAGCAGATTATTTACATTTTATCACCCTAGATAAAACACAGAAAATCCTGAGATATCTAAAACTTCATCTTGATGGATGCTCTAAATATAATCTCACAAAGAGTCTGCACATACATCCTAATACATTAACTAAATATCTTGGGGAATTAGAAAGATATAATCATGTATTCAATAGGAAATTACCGAATAAGACATTATATTTTTTTAATATCAATATGTAAAATTAGATATATTGTGTTATTATACAAGATACTGTATTGTACTTTATTAGAGGAAATAATTATACATCAATGATTACTACTTTTTCATAATTTAACCATAAGATAATCACTCCTGCACAAACAAGAACAAAACAGGATATATATGATATTAAAGATATAACTCCTAACAATCTTGTGTCACCATGGACATCATAATAAGTAGGAGACATGAAAGAGCACAGAATAGGTATTAAAAGAATGATCCCTGCCAATCCCAGTAAAATTAATCCTAAACTTCTTTTTCTCATTATACTAATTTATTGGTTAATACATTAATAATAATGAGCTTTTTTGTCAAACTCTATTTTTTAGATTACTCAATTGATATTTAGATTTATGAACAGAATGTATTAAGGATAGTTATAAAAAGCATCGAATGTTATGTAGGAAAATATGAAAACAAAATCAAAAGCAAATCTAGTTTTAATGATTTTAGGTATTTTTTTGGCTTTATCACATATCTTTGCCAATAATCTTATTTTTTATGTGGAAGAGCATAATAAAAGTATGCTTTATTATGATATTATTATTTCAGAAAAGCTTAATTTGAAACCCGCAAAAGTATGGGGAATAATTCATATTGATAACAATTGGTCTGCGACTAAAGATGCTGGTATATGTATAGGGAATGGCACTTATGATAACCCTTATGTTATTGAAGATTTGGTAATAGACGGGGGAGGTGGGGGAAGTTGTATAAAGATTGAAAATTCCGATGTGTACTTTTTAATTGAAAATTGTACCCTTTACAATACGGAACATGATGGAATTTATTTAAACAGAGTATTTAATGGACAAATAATTGATAATGATTGCTCCTCTAATGAGTATGGGATATTTATAAATTATAGCCATAACAATACTATTTCTGGAAACACCGTAAATTCCAATTCTCGAGGAATATATTTATCAAGGAGTGATTATAATACTATTATTAAGAACACTGGAAGTCACATCAGTTACTTTTTATTTTTGGATTACAGTGATAACAACTTTATATCCAAAAACATTGCAAATTCCAATTCGTACGGGATATATTTATCAAGAAGTGCTTATAATAATATTACGGGAAACACTGCGAATTCTAATTTGTACGGGATATATTTTTATTATAGTGATTATAATTCTATTACTGCAAACACTCTAAATTACAATTCATACGGGATGTATTTATATAGTAGTAATTACAATTCTATTACTGCAAACGCTCCAAATTACAATTCGTATGGCATATATTTATTGGGAGGTGGTTTTAACAATATTACGGGAAACACAGCAAAATATAATTTAGATGGTATTTATTTACAATCTAGCTATGATAGCAATATTTTAGAAAACACCGCAAATAATAATAATGTGAGTGGAATACATTTATATAATTGTTTTACAAACAGAATTTGGGGAAATAACGCAAGTTACAATCGATATCATGGAATAAGTCTACAATATAGCCTCTTTAATTTCATTTCGGAAAACTCTGCTAACGGCAACATCCATGTGGGGGTATATTTATTTGGAGTGTATTCTGTGGGGAATCCTATATTTGGTAGTGATTATAATAATGTTATTAGAAACACCGCAAATTTCAATGAGATAGGAATACTCTTACAATCTAGTAATAATAATACCATTTTGGGAAACGCCTTAATTGGAAATAAAATCTGTATCAGTGAAGATGATTGTATAGGAAATGAGTTTAAAAATAATTCATGCCCTTACAATAAAGGTGATGAAATAGTTCCTGCAAATGCTCCACCCTTTCCACTCGGCCAAATTTTAGTTGCGTCTGGCATTTTAATCGTTTTATTATTCATTATAATTAAAAAAATGAAAAAATAATAGTATTTAATCACCGTTTTTTGAACCTTTATGGTTTTTCGCTTTCTTCTCCTAGGATTTATCCTAGTACACACTAAATCACAATACTTATGACAATTTTGTATAAAACAAAAATCATATTCCTTAAGTTCCCCTCCGAATTTTTCTTTTCTTGGTACTACTGGTAGGGATTCAAATACCCAAGATTTTGATATTTAAAAAAAATTGAATTTTGGTACTCACAACTATTCCCAACTCTTAATATTTCGAAAGTACTTAATAAAATTAAGAGATTTTTGTGATATCTATTAACATTTTACTTAAATATTTCAATAATTATTTGGGAATGAAACTGTGCCAAGAGTTTGTAAGTGGTATTCTTGTTGTCCGATAAAATATTTTGTAGAAAGTGGTAAACTCGAAAGCAAATGGATTGAAGAATATTGCTTAGTTGGAAATAAAAATTGTATTAGGTATCATATGGAAGAAAATAATATAGAACATCCGGATAACATGCTTCCTAATGGTGAAATTAGACAAAATTTAATATGAAAAATTGTTAACTTTTTTCTGGTAATTTGCTTTCAATAAATGTATAATCTTTAATTAAACGATTTTATTTTTAATTTCTTATTATTAGTTCTAAAATGATAGATCTTCACAAATCTAAATAATAAAGGTTGAAGATTTATATCTGATTAAAATTAATATAATTCTATTAAATTAATCTAAATATTTTTTTGAAATAAAATGTCTCAGTCAGAAATGAAGAACAACGGAAATTTAATTCAGAGATCGCCCCATAAAGAGGTGAAATATTGGGCATGGGCCCAATATTAAAAAAAAAAATAAAAATATAAATTTAAATGGAATTTTTTTATTTTTATACAAAAATGTTAAATATTATTAAATTATCGATTAAAATTAATACGTGTCCGAAATGGGTTAAATTATGCTCGCCGATAGGTTTTAAAGCAGAATATTGATGCAATGGAGCAGTGATGATACTCGTTCCATAATCTCTTATTATTTGAATTTTTGTAGTTTCACGCCTTCTTCTCTTAATTTGTCCTAATACACACTAAAAAATAATGCTTATGAGACTCTTTCTCCCTTTTTGTCTAATTAATACACATCGATACACAACATTTAAATATGATGATACACACTTTATGATCAGAACTACACAAATAAATTCACACCGAGAGGTGATAAAAAAAGTGAAAAAAAATTGGATAACAAATGATTTGGAGGAAATAAAAATGTCTATGAACAATAGAAGGGGAATAGCAGCAATTAAAGATGCGATTTATTCCCATAATTTAAAACTTTACGCCCAATATTAAATGAAATAAATATTTTTTTTATATATTTTTTTACACAATCATGGTCATAACAATTAATGACAAAAAAGAATTAATAGAAAATCAGATTTAAGGAAAAAAATTTGGAAGGTGATTATATGGTTTATGAAGAAGATAATGAAGAAGGTGGAAATGAAGAAGAGGAAGAGATTCCAAAAGAAAAGGTTAAAAGAATTAACATTTCTGTACCACCAGAGATGAGTGAAGAGTGGAAGGGTTGGGCAGAAAATTTAGGGGCATCAGTTTCAGAGTTAGTTCGAGGTTCTATGAAGTTTGTAAAGAACAACATAGGAGATTTAAAGAAATTAAACTTATATGGAAAGATAATGGATGAGCTTGGTGATGAAATAGAAGTGGCGGTAAAAGAATCAGGATTAAAAGATTTAGACAAAACGCTGAACATTTACATAGATAAGAAAAAAGGTAAGAAAAAGTTTAAGCCAAAAGTAGTAAATGAAGTAGATAAAGAACGAATTATTAAGCGAATTAGGGGTTTGATAAAATTAGAAAATGGAATTCCGATTGATAAATTAGCACGGATATTAAACATTTCAGATACGGATGCAGAGAGTCTAATTTATGAGTTAGTTGATGAGGGAATTGAAGGGACTTTAGAGGAGAATGTTTTTAAATTTTCGGGAAATATTGAAGAAGTTATTGAAAAATTAAAGAGTTTAATTTAAAATCGTCAATGAGAGGAGAAAAAGTGGAATCCAACCAATCTCAAAAATCTTATCTATTTTTTTGGTCAGGACAACTTTTTTCCCTCTTTGGTTCCACAGTTGTATATTTTGCGATAACATGGTGGATAACAATAGAAACGGGAAATCCGATTTTTCTTTCGATAGCTTCATTTTTGCATATTATTTCAATTGTTATCGTTTTACCATTTGCGGGAGTACTATCAGACCGCTTGAATAAAAAGAAATTAATAATGATTGCAGATTCCTCACAGGTGATTGCTACAGTTTTCTTAATTATATTTTTTACGTTAAATATATTGAATATTTATGTCGTATTTGTTATAATTAGTATCCGTAGTATCTTTCAAGCAATCCATTTACCCACATTTAATTCTATTATCCCAGTAATGGTTCCCAAAGAAAAATTAACGCGAATAAATGGTATTAATTCCCTATTCACTGGTTTAGTAGAAATAACTGCTCCTTTTGTTGGGGCTACTCTTTTACTTACTTTTTCCGTAAAGCAAGTTCTATGGACCGATCTAATTACTTTTGCGATAGCTTTAATTCCATTACTGATTGTACAGATTCCTTCTGTAAATGATGATAAGGAAAATGAAAAAAGGAAAAATTCTTTTATAAAAGATTTTAAGATCGGATTTAAAACACTAAGACTAATACCTGGACTTCTGATTATTTTAACTTTGGCGATGTTCCAAAATTTATTAATACGTCCTATAACAACCTTAATGTCATACTACGTTAATGTCATTCATTTGGGTAGTGTACTTGATTTAGCAATTGTAATGGGATTTCTCCAAGGAAGTATGATTTTTGGAGCACTTATTATTTCATTAAAGAAAAAATGGGACCATCAGACAAGGATTTACTTTTTAGGGCTCACGACTATAAATATTGGTTATATGATGTTTGCTTTTGTACCAATGGGTTCAATCATAATTATTGGAATTTCTGCTGTAGTGTTTGGACTATTCTTCCCGATTGTAAACTCCCTTTATCAGACAATGATTCAGAGTCTAGTCCCTAAAGATAAAATTGGTAGAATTACTTCAATAGATTTTGCCTTATCTATGGCAATAGCTCCCATTGGAGTCTTATGTTCGGGATTTTTAACTGAAATATTAGGACTACCGAATTTGATTTTTTATTGCGCAACAATTGGTATAATATTGAGTTTAATTGTTTGGTTTGTTTTCGCAAAGAAAAAAATTGATTATCAAAATGAAATTTTCCTTCAAAATATTAATAAACATTTAGAAGAAATCGTAATAGAGTGATATTTATGCAAAAATTGGCTGATAGTGAAACTTTCAAGCTTATTAGCTTTAATGGTTACAGCAATTATTTGGACTTTTTCAAGATTAAGGCATATAGATTATGAAAGTGAAGCCACGATCAACATGATTAATGATAATATCAAAAATCTCACTAGATAATCCTATTTTTAATTCTTTTTCAATTATTTATTTTTATAATAATTTAACCAATGATTTATAGTAACTAATTTAGTCTCCTCATTAACCTCTTCAAATATTTGTGGAATTTCAATTTTTTCCGGCTTGAGTTCCTTTTCTATGCCATCCTTGATTATCTCTCTAAAGGATTTAAAAAAGTCTATGTGTTTATCTAGAGATTCTTTGCCTTTCATTACGGGTCCGTGTCCCGGAACAATAATATCTGGATTTAAAGCTTTCATTTTTTTTAACTGAGTTATCCATTGTTCTGGATCACATGTATCATCTCCAGCATAAGGAAACTGGTTTTCAAAAATAAGGTCACCAGCAAAAAGCACTTTTTCAGCAGGAAAATACACATAACTAGAACCAACTGTATGGCCCCCTGCATAGTATAGCTCAATATGTAGATCTTCGTCTTGGATAATCAAAGTATCTTTAAATAGTAAATCTGGAAAGATAAATTCGATCCCTTTTCCTAAGGGATCCTCTTTTTCAAAATCTTCAATATATCCTTGATATCGTTGTTTTACTTCTGGGCTTTCCATAACTCTTGAAGTTAATTCACTGCTTATTACTGGTAAGTCCTTAAAGGATTTAATACCGAAGATATGATCGCCATGATAGTGCGTAATAATCAGATATTTTACAGGTACTCCAAAAGCTTTTTCTAGATTTTTCCGAAAGATCTCTGCAGTTGAAACATATATCGTACTGTCAATCGCAATACAAAAATTTCTTAATGAAACAGCACCAACATTTCCATGGCCTAACCCTCCAGTATTTGCGACTGTTAGAGGTGTTAACCTTTCTAATTCATATTTAACATCCATCAAAGACCAACTTATTCAATTTTATTGTTTTATAGTTCTTAAAACTGATAAATTACCTCGAACGGTAAATTATTAAATATCTCTTTTGTAGTTTTCTTAAATTCTCCGTCTAGTGCTTTATACCCCCTACATGCGTAGTTTTTAAGTTCATAAAAATCAGGTTCAATCTCTAAAAGAAGTCTTTTTAATCCGTTTAAATTCTTTTGATTATCATTAATTCCACCTAAAAAGACGCTTACAATTCCAAAAATCCCCCCGAATTGTTGTCTAAATAATTTTATTCCACCAATTAATTCTTCCAAGTTAACTTCTTTGTGATGTCTGCAAATCTTTGAAAACTCAATGGGACACACGCTATTCAGATTGATTAACATCAAATCACATAAAGAAAAATCATCTCTTACATCCTCACGAAAGAATAATGAACCATTTGAATACACTCCAATTTTGATATTTGGATATACCCCTTTAATCATCTTAGAAAGTTGCTTAAATCCTGAATATAGAGTTGGTTCGCCCAATCCAGTTAACCAAGCATAATCAGGTTCTCCGTGTTTTTCAATATAATCTCTTATTTCTCTAAACACATCCTCGGGAGGATAAAATAGTTTACGTTCACAAATTTTTTCTGTTGTTGGTCCAATTCCACAGTACACGCAATTAAAGCTACATACCTTATAAGGATTAAAATTTACAGCTAAAAGTTTCCCAAATTTGGGATTCTCCTTGACTCCCTTTACATATTTGTATCCCATAATATTCTAACTCATCTATAGTTAACATTTGAAATTGAATGTTATCGAGTTTTGATACTCAATTCCTTGATTTTAAATATATATCTATTTGCTTTTTCTAACCAATGTTCTTTCTTTTCATGGTCACATAAACAAGAAAAGGTATGCTCTATACCTTGTTCTAAACATTCTTTAGCTAAATCATACTCCTCAAGATTGAAATAACATATTCCTAACTTAATGAATGTCTGATAAACAAAATGGCCATAACGCTCAAGATTTAAAGCTTCTTTGAATAATTCTACTGCTCCTTTATATCTTTTAAACATCATTAAAACTTCCCCATATGAATCATGGTAATTTCCACAATTAGGATCTAAACTCACTAACTTTTTCGCTAGATCTATTGCATCAGTTTCTCGTTCTAAATAAGCTAGCACATATACTTTTGAGTTAAGTAAATCATAATCATCCGGATATAACTCAATAAGTTTATCCAAGATTTCAAGTGATTCTTCGAATTTGTTTGGATCATTTTCATAATATCCCATTTTGTCCAAAATATATGCTTTCTTATTTAGAAAGTGTTTATTTTCATCAGGAAATTGGTTAATTGCAATTTCAACAAATTCTATTGCCTCTTTAAATCTCTTGTTTAATATACACCCGTGAATTTTTTTGTAATAATAGTCTATAATTTTAGGTTTTAATTCGATAGCAGTATCTATTGCCTCAACAGCATCGTGAAATCTTCTTAGCTCAAAGAAGATAATAGCTTTCAATTGGTAATATCTAGAAATATTTAAAGTGTTAGATTCCAACGAAATAGTTTTTTCTATCTCGTCTAAGAAATAATCTAAACTAGCATTCTCAGGATCCCATTTATGAAGAAGGTTATAACCAAAAATAAACGCTCGATTTAAATGTGAAATCGGATGATTAGAATTTTTTTTAGCATCATGCGAAATTTCTAAGGCTTTTTCAAAATTCCCTAAAGATAAATGACAAAATGTTTTGATAAACATAATTATTGGAATAAGTTGATCATCACCTATATCAGTAAGTTTTTCAAGCTGTTCCTCTAAAAGTTCTATAGCTTCCCTATGTCTTCTCCAAAGACATATTACAATCGACTTTAAAATATATAATTCAACTTTTTCTGGTTCTAATTTAATAGCTGAATCTAAAACTTCTAAAGCTTTATCAAGATCTCTTTCTTTAATATTGTTAATAGTTTTCTGAAAAACTATTTTGATATTTTTCATATAATATGGTGCCAACGCTTTTAATATATCTGGATATAAATAATACCTATGTTCCTTCTTTGCCTTAAATTGATGCTCTAAATCACCAGATTCAAAACTCTGAAGCATTATTGGGATATTCTCATAAATAAAGCCTTCTAATTTATCAGATGCATCAACTAATTGTTTTTCAGTCTCGATTTTATATGTTAAATATTTAATATATTCTGCTAAAAATTCTCTTAGTGAATCTCTTAAACCATTATGAAATAAATTTTCACAAATATCACCTGAAATATCATCTATCAATGAATACATAGTATAGTATGGATATCCGCCCAACTTATTCAAGTATGTAAATTTTGCAACATAATCATCTACAATAGCTCGCAATACTTTCTCTATCTTTTCCTCAGCCTGAAAATAAAAGGTTTTGCTTTCTTTAGTGCTTAACTTAAAAAATTTAATTGGATAAATCTCTTTCTCTGCTATCTGAAGAATGTGAAATTCTAATATTATTTTTTCAATATTAAACTTCAAAGAAAACTCATCCGGAGAAATATACTCTGGATACGAATTTGGATGATTTATCGAAAAAAATAACAAAATCTTCTTAAAATCCTCCTCATTGTCTAATGAACTTTGTACTTTCGCATAATCCATCTTTAATACATTATTTAAAAACCGAAATTTTACATCTCGATCTTCAATATTATATTTCCTAAAGAATTCTCGAGTCTTCTTGGTGATTTCCTCAATCCGCTTACTTTCTTCCTCTAAAATTGATTGGCGATCAAGATCATACAACCTTAGCATGCGAGAATAGTCTATCTTCCCTGCTTCTGTGATTTCATATCGCTTATTATTTTTCTTCACATAGGCATTTTCCATTAATAAATTCAAATTCTTTGATAAAGAGGATTGATTAATATACACTGGCTTATTGTCATCCAAAAAGTCACTCCATTTACAGTAATTATTGTTATACAACATCCATAAAATCCAATGATCGTAATTCCTCCTTCTCAATATCGCTTTTGGAGGATAATTTAACTTCCTTTTTGTGGTCTTCATCCTTGATAATTCATAATATCTCTCTCGACCAGCATCAGTAATGTGGTAATACCCCCGCCTTACATTTTCTATGTATCCCTTAGATTCTAACCTATTTTTATAAATTGAAAATGTTGATTGGCTAATACCTATTGGATCCTCTGTAAAATCCGACCATTCACACTCTTCATTGTTACATAACATCCAGAGTATAATATGCTCAAAGTTTTTCCTCCGCGTAGGAGAAGGAGATAATAATTCATCAGGAGGATAATTTATTTGTTCTGTTTTACTCATAAAAATCGGCTTCTAACACTATTTAGCTTATTAATTATTATTTGTTAAAAGTTCAATATAAGGTTTTTCATTCACAACTAAGTATGAACCACAATTGAAGTTCAAACTTCAACTGAACAACATGAAGGCAAACTAAATATAAAGTAATTGATTATATTTTCTTAAGAAAAAAAAGTGGTGAGAAAAGAAAAAATGGCTCATGCGGTATTGGAACGGAAAGAAACTGTATATTGTGTAAAAAATGAAGGAATAATTTTAGAGGAACTCCTGATTTCTGAAAGAGAGGCTGATTTGGCATGTGTTAATAAAGTTGATTCGCAAAAAGTAGATAATGTTAATAATTTTGCGAAATATCATGAAGAATTGCATCATATTGATAAGGTTAAACGGATGATTACCTTCAGAAACCATGGGGTCTATTAAATTTTTTTTAAAAATATAAATATAAATAAAAAAAATGTGAGGTAGAAAAAGATGAATAAAAATGAGAGAATAAGAGTATTTGATATAATTATTATTCAGAATCCAGCCTATCGGGCATATTAAATAATTTTTTTTTAATTTTTTAATAGTAATTTCACGCGTACCCTTTTCATTTCCATGGTTAAATCATAAGGGAGGGGGTAAAGAAATTTTTTAGAGCTCTATTTTTTTCCAATTTTTCCCTCCCTTAAATCCTATTTTTAACTTTTTGTTTTAGAATTATTAAGCATTAGAAGATTTTCTGAATAAAATCTAAATTATATGTCTTTACACTACTATCTAATTCTTTGTGATAAGTAGTTATCGTATGGATTTCGGTATAATTGGGATGTTCGTTAACACGAGTATAATATTAATAGGAGTATTTTTTGTAATAATACGAGTTCCCTTTTTTTCTTATAATACAAAAGTGTTAAATACCTTGGTATAATCTTATTATGCAGAATTTTAAGTAAAAATTGAGTAATTATGGGGTACAAATCGTGGAATTTTCTATTTTTTGGAGGGCTCTTTATGTTTATATCCCTTTTTTTCCCTATTCTTACGGGAGGTCTTGTGGGTGGTGGTTATTCAACTGATACTTATTACTGGATGTTTGGGTTTTTTCTTCATATAAGAAATGATGGGTTAATTACATCACATTGGATATATGAGCATGTTGGATATATGAGTTTTATTAGTCAATTTACCGCCATTTTTTCCACTATATCAGTATTCATTTCATCAATTGCAAGTGTAATAATAGGACTTAAAATTAACAAAGAATCTACTCCAAGAAAAAATACGGCTTTAGTAATTATGATTAATTCAATTGCCTTGTTAGCTCTAAACTTCTATCTAGGAGGTTTTTTAGGACCATCGGTGGGATTTCTATTTTTATTTATAGGAACTATTTTAATGATTATAGAATTTATAACTAGTCGTCAAATGACTATCTTTAATCATAGATGAGCAGATTTTCAAAGAAACATTTTGTCATTTTAATGTTATATCTACTTTATACACATCCTCAAATTGATGCTTTGTCATAATTTACTTGATCATTATTTTTTGTTTAAACTTTTAACTTTTGGATTTTGTCTCTAATGCAAGATTTTGATGTAACTCTTCAATGGTCTTAATTTAGGTTTGGTAAAAGGCTTTTCTAATTTATGATCCTTACCTTCAACATATTTCAGCATCTCATGAATTACTTTAGCATAGGACTCTATAATACAAGACTGGTATTTTTTTGTTTCATCTGTAACATTCTCTAAACTATTCTGAATTTCATCACAAATATATTCCAGTTTAGGTTTCAAACATTCAAACACTAAATTATTTATGTCTTTCAATTTATAGTCAATAAAGAAATGTGATTTATTATGACCTGTATCAAATTATCAATTTATTTAAAAGAAAAAAATCAAAAAAATATCTTATAGAGAAAAATCCCGAATTTCATCCTCTTTACATTGGAACCATACATTTATATATTCGAATTATCTTAAGATACAAGTTTAGAAGGAAAAATTCCACTGTTTGATTATTTAAAAATTAAACACTTCTAAATCACTTCATATCAATTAACCAAATTAAACAAGGTGAGTAAAATCATGACCGAATTAGAAGTAATTAAGAAAGTCGCCACTCAAATAACCCACTCGGATGGAATGGAAATCTGTGAACCGATTGTATTAGAGGAAATCTCATTCGTGCCTATTATCAAACAGGAAGTTCCAAAAGAAGAAAGGGATTATCTCACTCTTTCTGAAGCACTGGAAATTGAAGCATGTGAAATTATCGATAAAGGCACGGAAGTAGCCCATATCCTTTTTAAAAATCTGGGGGAGCTTCCTATTCTCATTGAAGAAGGTGATATATTCTTGGGAAAAGGAACGCAGGACCGAATCTCCGTGGGAACTGTTATGGTTGAACCCAAAGCCGTGCAAGAAATCAGCGTTAAATGTGTGCATGCTCCTCATTATCTTTCGGCAAATGCTAACTTCTCATATGGCGGGAAAGCCAGTCGCGGGATGCTAAATGAGATGCGTACACTCAAGTTCAGTAGCGCGACCATAGGTTATGGAGCCTCAACAATAAATCAATCAAGAATATGGAATAAAGTGAAGGAGGAGATGACAAGCGAAAAAACCATTAAAGACCAAACTAAATACACGTTAGGCATAACTTCAAGGAGAGAAAAAGTTATTAAACGAAGCAAGCAATTAAATTTCCCAAAAAATACTATCGGAATTGTTGTTGTTGATGCTGATGGTGAGATAAGAGGTGTAGAACTTCATCGTTCACCTCATAATTTCAACGTGCGAAAAGATGCTATTCTTGAATCCTTAGAAACCAATGTTAAATGGAAATCCACTGGTAAAGGTGCGTTTTCAGATGCACAAGATAAAGCAGGAAAAATGTTTGAGAAGATTTCAAAGCTGAAGAAAGATAAGGACACGATAGGACAAATTGAATTAGATGGACTAGTCATCAATTCGGAAGGTCTCCAAGGTGAAGCCTTCACATCTGTCTTTTATTCAGCAATATGTCCATCGTGCGGAAAACCTAAACCGAGAAAACAAAAATGTCCTGGTTGTGGATTTTTGGAAGAGGCGTCAGAAGACTTTACCTACATGAGTCTATTTTAAAATAAAGTGGAGGGTAGATGGTTAAAGTTTCGAAGTAAATTTATATCAAATTCTTTTTTCCCTCACTTAAATTTTATAAGTTTCCTATTCTTTTTTCTAATTTATGGAGGCTCATTCATCGAAAAATATAGTTGCTGGTGGGATCTTTATGTTAACATCAATGCTCTTCCCTACATTCTGGACTGCTGTAAGGGGAATCAACATAGAACATATGTTTTATTGGATGTTTGGGTTATTTGTTAATATAGACGCGGGTACAATTACTATCCAATGGTTATTTAATTTTAAATTTGGTATGTATCACTTATGGTATTTTATTGCCATTTATTCCACATTGGTTATTATGATTTTCTCAATAGTCATAATAATATTAGGCCATAAACTTAAAAAAGAAGGAAAGGTAAAAAGGAAATTTTTATTATTGATGAATGAATCGATTATTTTCGCTATAATCCTTAATTTGATTTTGATTAATTATTTATTTATTCCAATATACGGATTCCATCTTTTATTGCTAGGTGTGATATTAAGTACTGTAGGCTATAAAAAATCTAAAAAAACTAAAAAAACTTAAGAAATTAAATACTCTCCATTTTATCTTATGGGGCATTAATTCAAATTTAGTTTATAGTTCACTTTCCTTTCTTATTTTCCTTACAGAATGAATCAATAAGCCCACTCCAAGAGATATAAAGAAGATCCCCCACACTATGAAGATTCCTATGGCCACCACCCAAAAAGAATAGATATTATAAAATAAATAGCTTCTAATACATAGTAGTATAATAGAAATTCCAATTAACATTAAAATAATCCCAGTAATTTTCTGTCTTTTAAACCTTTTTATATACAATTCTGGAGTTCTTGAAGATAATTTTCTTGAAGAATAAACCCAAAAACTCACTCCAATAAGTAAAAGAACTATACCCACCACCCCTACCACATCACCCATAGGAAAAGGATAAAAGGAAAATAAAATAAGTAGAATAACTACAATTCCAACTATCGTTAAAATAATCCCACCAATTTTTTGCCTTTTATACTTTTTTATTTCCATTCTTCAGATTCACCACATGGTTTAATCTTTCTTAATTTTAATTAACATCAATTATTAAAAAAATTGATATCTAAACTAAAATCACTCAAATAAAGATTTTATATTAAATCCATAATATATCCAAAATTTGAAATTACATATGGAACAAATTGATTACTTAATGTTCCTAAATTCTTACAAAAATATTAGTCTTTATTTTAGGTTTAATCCATTTTAATATTAAATTTATGATTCAAAAATATCTTTACCGCATTTACTGCAAAATTGAGCATTGATGGAAATTGGTTTACCACAGTGCGGACACATTTCCTTTGGTATGTATTTAGGTAGTTTTATAGTGGGGTGTCTTTCTCTATGCTTCCTTTCAATATTCAAAACTGCTATTCCAGTCCCGCTTATTAATATACTTTCTAAAATTGGTCCTATTGCACCAAATCCTGCATCAAAAAATCCCCAAATACCAAAAAAAAATAAACCACCATGATCATAATGATCTAATAATATCAAGTAAATAATCAGGGGTATTATTATTGAAATTCCAGTTATAATCCAAGAAGTTCCGATTATTCTATTATTGAAATGTCCTTTCTTGTACAAATAACCGCTTATAATATAGAATATTGAGAAAATGCCAATAACTATTGCATTCATAATTCCAAAGTACAATATAAATGGATCCATTATAAAATCATAATAAACTCCAATTTCAATTAATCCCCATAACCAAATATTAAAATAACCGTAGAAAGAAGCTACAGGTGTTATAATTCCTATGATCCCAATTATTCCACTAAGTAATAGAAACAACCAAATATACTCTTTCATAACTTTTTGTCTTTTTTAAATATTATTTAAATGTATATAGAA
>JAEOSD010000035.1 GCA_016840545.1 Promethearchaeota archaeon | reverse complement strand
TCAACCATGTAATAAACTAAATCCTCTTTTTATTACTTATAATGTATATCTTTTTTCCTCCTTTCATAAACTTTTTTTATTTTTTAATTAATAATTGAAAAAATTTTGAATTTAATTTTAGATTTAACTTATTTAAGTTATTCTATTTTATTTCCACAGTTTGGACAAAAAATTGCATCTGAAGTTGTATTGCCACCACAATAAGGGCAATACATTTCAAGTGATCTTATAGAGTCTTTTTGGGATTTTACTTGATATTCGTAATCCTGGGATTTTATTTCATGCTCATGGCTATATCTTGTTATTGTTTTTTGACGCGCATTTTTGCTTTTCATCAATATAATCATAAAAATAGTAAATACTCCAAAAATAATTAAAGCAACAATTATCGTTAATAATATTCGAATTGAACCAAGTTGAAAATGCTCTGAAGAATAAAAGAAACCTAACATCATAAATATAATTCCAGCCAATATTAATAAACCCAAAATTATGCTAATTCGTTTTCTCTTATTATCATCCCCCGCTGAGATCATTGGAATCATCCATGCCAACTTTCTTTTACCTCATGTTTTTTTTTATTTTATTCTATTTTATTTAATTTTTTCATCCCAATATATAGTAATATTGTTCCTACGAGAATATTGAATATAAACACTGGCGCTAGCATGACAATTCTCATCATTAGTACTGTCTCTGGATTGAAAAAGATTAAGAAGAAGATGGGCATCATAATCGCTGGCTGCATTATAAGCATAGAAATTATAGAATTAGATTTCATATTTGAATCTTTTTCTCCAAAAGCGGGATTCAAACACTGTAGACCTATTGATTGAAGCATAGAAATTGGAATATATGCTAGAAATAAGGAAAAGAATATAACTGCATCAAGAAGTCCAATTTTAGCGAATAGTGAATGTAGAATAGTTATAAATAATGATATAAATATACCTATTACTAACATATTCAATAGATAAGAATAAACCAATCCCTTAATACCTCTTGGAGATTTCTTATAAACCCATATAATATCTTTTGTATTGATGAATATAAGATGACCTAACATAATACTTGACACTAATCCTCCTAACACTATTAATATCGAGGAACTAAGTATTAGTCCTTTATAGTCATCCATTGTTGAAGATGTAAACCATGCCATAAATCCAACCGATCCTAATACATAGGCTATTCTTGCGAGATTAGCTTTTTTTCTTAGAAATAGTTTCATTTGAACAATCACTAATCCTCCAAATTTACGACCTGCTAATTTATTGATCATTGAATAGAAATTTCTTCCTTGTTTAGTTACTGAAGTGCTTTTTGTACTTATACCTTCTAAAGAGTAAAAAACATGCGCTTTTTTGTATGAAAGATATAATATCATTAGAGGAATACAAATAGCTAAACCAATACTAAACCAAATATTTAAAATATATGAATTAAGTAGCAAGGGGTCAATTCCATATAAGATAATATTAGAGAACCAAAGTGATGGATAAAAACTTAGCCAATTCTTTAACTCCGGATTCATAAGTATCTCGTTGATAAAAAATATCACCGCATACATCATTATGACCATAACAATCGTAAGAATCATTATTAATGCTTTTCCCCAATCTCGAGCACTTTCGCTTTTTAAGATTTTATGCTCTAACCAGCTAGAAATTAGAGAACCAATTAAATTAGCAAAATAAACAAGGCCAAATGCACAGGTATATATAATGATATACTGAATTACCGTTAAATCTATAATAGGATTTATCATTCCAACTACTATTGGCGCGAAAATCAACACTGCAAAAGTATAAAGGGGTAACTTACCTAAAAATTCTCCAAGAAAAATGTCGCGTGCCAAAACAGGAGAAGCGACCAAAGATTCTTTAACTCCTTTTTCATCCTTGTTATAGACATTATTTAATGGAAGCATTAATATGATTAAAAACAATATCATCATGAATGATTCAATTAAAAGGGCAACAACTGGTTTAAATATACCTGCATTTTGAGCTGCTATAGTTGGCATGAAAGAATCGAATAAGAGTGGAGCTATAATGAATGCCCATAGTATTAATATTAAATAAGAAAAAATAAAAAAGCGTTTTCTATTGTTTCGAAAACTACTAGTTCTTAGCTTAATTTCGTTTTTAGCTATTGTTAGCCATAATTTTCGCTTATTTACTTGACTCTCATATTCAGGTTCCAAGATAAGAATATTATACCACCACTCTCTTTCTTTTTTTGACTTTTCCTTTTCCTGATGTTACAACTTTCTTATTAAATTCACCATTTTCTCTCCAACTTAAAAGATCTTCCATTTTACTAACACCCATAACTTTAAGATAAGCATCTTCTAGGTTTTTTGCTCCCGTATTTTCTATAATTTCTGTTGGACTCCCTTCAATTTTCAAAATCCCATTGTTAATTATGCCAATCTGATCACATAATTCTTGAGCTACATCTAATTGATGAGTACATATAAAAATGGTCTTATCTGCCCTCACAACAAGCTCTTTTATTAAATCTTTGACCATCCGTGCAATCGCAGGATCAAGATTCGAAGTTGGTTCATCAAGGTATATAATTTGTGGATCTTGAATGAGAGCGGCACATAAACATACTTTTTGCTTCATACCACGGGAATAACCTTCTAAGAGATCGTTGGCTCTTTCAGATAAGCCAAATAATTCTAAAAGTTCTTCAACTCTAGAGATTATAACGCTTTTAGGTAAATAATATAATTCTCCAATAAAAATTAAAAATTCTCTGGCACTAAGTTTTTGATATAATCCAGGGCTCTCAGGTAAGAATCCGCTTATCATCTTCACATATTTCTCATGAGATTTAATATCCTTGTCTGTGATATAGATTTCACCTGAATTACTTGAAATTATTCCGTTTAGCATCCTAATTGTAGTTGTTTTGCCCGCTCCATTAGGACCTAATAACCCATAAGTTTTACCGTATGGAATTTTCAGATTCAATTTATTCACTGCTAGAATACTACCAAAACTCTTAGTAAGTTCATGCGTCCTTATAGCATAACTTTCCATTTTTTTTCTACCTCCTTAAATACACTTTTTTTTCCCTTTTTTTACATTTTAACCTAAATTGAACTAATTACTATATTGTGAATTTGATTATTGCTTTCCTATTTAGAAGGATTTCCTTACAATCCTTCTAAGATAATATTATCAAACAAAGTATTTAAATGTTGCGGAGTTCTTTGTATGACAGAGTTAGATCAAAATAAAAATAAAAAAATTATGAATAAATCCTATTTCTTTATTTAAAAACTATTAAACTTATCTTTAATTTTATAATATTGATGGAACAACAAGAGAGTTCAGACTTAAATGTAAAGGATATTTCATTTATTAACAATATTAAATCAATGGCGGTTATTGGGATTTCAAAAAAAAGAAATTTTTTCTTTTTAAAAAATCATCAAGAAAGTTTTAGAGGTAGCTTATTTGCCGTCCATCCGAGTATAAAAGAAATTCCAGACTTTCCAAAACAAAACATTTTTGCATCAGTTAAGGATATTCCAAGTAAAGTTGATTTTGCTTTTATAGCTGTTCCAGCTAATAAAGTTTTAGAAGTTATTGATGATTGTATTGAAAAAGGAGTAAAGTTAGTCAGTGTTTTTACTGCAGAATTTTCTGACGCTGGTACAGAAGAAGGGATTGCTTTAGAGAAAGAATTAATAAGAAGAGCTCAAAATAGAATAAGAATTCTTGGACCTAATGGAATGGGGATCTTTTACCCAAAAATGGGAATTACCTGGCGAACAAATTTTCCTACAACTCCCGGGAATATTGGATTTATTGCTCAATCAGGGGGAATATGTAACATTGCCATTTATACGGCTAAAGAGTATGGCCTCACTTTTTCTAAGGTATTTTCTTTTGGTAATGGAGCAGATTTGGATTTTGTAGATCTATTTTATTTTTTGAGCAACGATCCTGATACAGATATAATTTTATGTTATGTAGAGGGAATTAGGCAAGATAGAGCGAATGATTTAAGAATGATTTTATCCAATAATAAAAAACCAACTATAATTCTAAAAGGCGGAAAATCAAAGAGAGGTGAAATTGCTGCTAAGACACATACTGCTTCAATATCAGGAAATAATCGTATTTGGAATTCACTATTTATGCAATATAATATGATTGAAGTAAATAGCTTAGAACAACTACTTAATACCGCAAGAATAGTAGATTTTTATGGAATAAATAAAATAAAGAATATCGCAGTATTTAGCATAAGTGGAGGTTATGGTGTTGTATTAGTTGACATAATTGAGGATGCAGGTATGAATGTCCCAGAATTCAGTCTCGAAGTTCAAGAAAAATTAAAGAAAGAATTTTTCGTACACGGCACTAGTCCTAGAAACCCTTTAGATGTGGCCGCTCAATTAACACACAGTGAATCTATTAAAAAGATAATCGATATTGCTCTATCGGATAAAAACATTGATGCATTAATAATGGATTTTCCAAGCTGGTATTTTAGTTATGATTTTTTTATTTCTCCTGATAAGAACTATGAATCAAATATTATTGAAGCTTTATGTTTAGGGCATAAACATAAAAAACCACTATTTCCAATTATTCAACCTGCAAATACACCAGCTGATCAAATTCGAATTTCAAGATTATTAGCAAATAAAAAAGTGCCTGTTTTCAGTGATCCCCTAGAGGTTATACCTCTTCTACCTAAAATTAATAGTTTTAAGAAACATCAATTAGTAAATAAAAAAGTAAAATAAAAAAATAAAGAAATTACAAAAAAAAAACTCCAAAAAAGTCTCTTAAGATATCATATTTTTCTTGAATTGTAACATACGTTTTGTTACTTTTTAACTATTCTTGAATTAAAAGCAAGAATTAAATAATTACTTTAAAGCTATTTTACTTACTTGCGAGACTATATCGGCAAATTTTTTTCCTTCTGCTGCAGAGACCCATTCAATGACAAATCTCTCATCAGAAATATTATTTTTCTTCATCCAGTTTCTGATTCTTTTTTCTCGCTTTATAGCAAAATCATTTCCAGAAATATAATGACAATCTTGTGGATGGCATCCAGTCAACATAACTGCTCCAGCTCCGCGCTTAAAGCAGTGCTTAATAAAAGAAACATTTACTCGTCCTGAACACATAGTTCTAATGATTCTTGTATTAGTTGAATATTGGATTCGACTTGTTCCAGCCAAATCAGCTCCAGCGTATGAACACCAATTACAAGCAAAAATCAATACTTTTTCCGAAGCATTTTCACGAAGAGCTATATCAATTTGTCGGAGGATCATAGCATCTGTAAAGTTTGTCATTGTGATTGCATTTGTGGGGCAATCTGCTGCACATGTTCCACAACCTTTACATAAAACTGGAATAATTCGTGCTGGTGTTTTCTTCTCTGCATCAACACTAATAGCACCGTAAGGACAACGAGATACACAAATTCCACAACTAGTACACTTATCTGTATCCACAAATGCATATAAAGGTTCTACATGGAACTCTTCTTCTGAAAGTAAATTTCTACAGCGCCCTGCTGCAGCACTAGCTTGTGTAACAGTTTCTCTAATATCTTTTGGTGACTCTGCTCCGCCAGCGATGAAAATACCATCAGTTGGAGTATCTACTGGTCGAAGTTTAGGATGTGCTTCAATATAAAATCCTTTTGAATCCTTAGCAATAGGAAAAGGAATGGATTCTGATGAACCTTCAACCCCTATAGAAAGGACTACTAAATCAAATTCTTCAGAGAGGATTGTTCCAGTATTTATATTTTCAACAATGACAATAAGATTATTAGTAATGGGATTTTCTCTAATTTGACCAGGGCGCCCTCGTATAAATAAAACACCTTCTTCTCTTGATCGTGAATAAAGTTCTTCAAATCCTTTACCAAAAGCCCTAATATCAATAAAAAATATTGTAACCTCAACATCAGGCCAATGTTCTTTTATTAAAAGGCTATCTTTTATACTTTCCATACAACAGAAGTTAGAACAATATGGATTAAATCTCTTATCACGCGAACCTACACAATTAATAAAAGCAACTTTTTTTGGCTTCTTAAGATCACTGGGGCGTACAAGTTCTCCATTTGTTGGTCCTGCCGCATTAATTAACCTTTCAAATTCAAAAGTTGTTATAACGTTAGAATAATTACCCCATCCATATTCTGGAAGTTTAGAAGCATCAAAAAGTTCAAAACCTACTGCGATAATAATGGCTCCAACTTTATAGTTAAAGATTTTTTCGGAATCCTCATAATTTATGGCTTCTTTTTCACATTCAGGAACACATTTTCCACAGGCTAGAGGTGAGAGACCTAAACAGCTCTTTTCATCAATTATATAACTAGCTGGTACTGCTTGTGGATATGGGATATATATTGCTTTCCTCCAACCTAAGTTGCCAGAGTACTCATCAACTACGTTTTCAGGGCAGATTGAGACACAATCTCCGCATGCAGTACAAAGATTTTCATCTACATATCGTGGGTATTTTTTAATTTTAACCTCAAAATTACCAATATATCCAGAGATATCTGTAACTTTAGCACAGGAAATTAAATTAATATTTTCATGATTACCTACATCAGCCATTTTGGGACCTAGAATACAGATTGAACAATCCATTGTTGGAAAAGTTTTATCGATGAGAGCCATCTTTCCTCCGATAGTAGGTGCTTTTTCAACAAGAATAACTTCATAATCATCAGCTAAATCTAAGGCAGTTTGAATTCCTGCTACTCCTCCTCCAATGATTAATACTCTTCGTGTAATGGGAACAACTATATCATCAATTGCTTCTAATAACTCAGCTTTAGCGATAGCCATTTCAAGGATTTCTTTAGCTTTTTTAGTCGCTTCTTCTTTCTCTGAAAGATGTACCCAACTACATTGTTCTCGGATATTAGCTACTTCTACTAGAGAAGGATTTATTCCAACTCGTCTTAGAAGTTTTTTCCATGTTGGACCATGCAATCTTGGGGAACATGCTGCTATAACTATCTTCTCTATACCTTGCTCGTTAATTGCTGTTTCGATTTCTACTTGCCCAGGATCCGAACAAGTGTATCTATTAACTTGAACTAGTTTAACTCTTGTATCCTCTTCAATCTCTTTAGCTAATTGATCAATATCAACGGTTCCACCAATATTTTTTCCGCATTTACATAGAAAAACCCCAATTTTAGGTTCGATTTCAGGTTTATCACTTTCAGTCATATATTCACTCACTATCTTTAATTCGTCTACTAATTTTCTTATTTTGCGCTTTAATTCGAACCTGCTCTACTTTTTTGCTAAACCCTTCCCGCTCCTCTTCAACAAATTCCCCGCATATAATAATCCCTCTCTTGAAGTCAAAAGTTGCTTGATGAGGGGGCCAATCAACTTTAATCCTAATTTGCTTTTTTAACCATTCTAGCATCTCTATGGCATCGCCTAATCTATTTTTAGACCCATATTGGACAAAACAAGGAGCAAGTACTTCTATAAAACTGAATCCTTGATTATCTATGCATTTAAAAATACTTTTTTGTAATCTTAGTGTGTCATATCCAGGCCATCTAGCGACATATGTCGCTCCTGACGCAGCTGCTAGACTTACCAAATTGAAGGGAGGTTCCACATTTCCATATGGTGTTGTTGAAGTTATATCGCCAATCTGACTTGTAGGGGCTACTTGTCCCCCAGTCATGCCATATATATTGTTATTTATACAGAGAACAGTTAGCTCAACATTTCTTCTAGCAGCATGGATAAAATGATTCCCACCTATAGCAAAAAGATCTCCATCTCCCGATAGAACTATAACCTTTAATTTAGGATTTGCTAATTTTATACCTGTTGCAAAAGGTATAGCTCTCCCATGTGTAGTATGGAAAGCAGGTGCTTTAAAACAGCCACTAGATCGACCAGTACATCCTATGCCAGAAACAATGGCATAATCCTTAGATGTGAGTCCTCTTTCTTTTAGACAACGTGTAATTGATGTAATTACGGTTCCAATTAAACAACCCGGACAAAAAATAAATCGGTTTAAATTTAACATATCAATTAAGGGATGACCAAGCGCTTCAGGGGGGATTGATATTTGATCTGATGGATTCATATGCTAAACCTCCTTTATTAACTTCTCATAAATAAATTTAGGACTAAAAGGTATGGTAGTAGGAATTGTAATGCCAGAAACAGTAAACAAATGCTGAAATCTCTGGACTTCTCTAATTATCATTCCATTGTTCATTTCACAAACAATAACCTTTGAAACCCCCATTTGTCCTATTCTTTCCATTAGTTCATCAGGAAAGGGCCATAGACTTTTTAATCGTACTAGTCCCACTTTATATCCTTTTTGGCGTGCTTGCTCAACAACTTCAGGCACCCCTCTTGCATTAATACCATAAGCTAAGATAACAGTATCAGCATCTTCTAAATGTTTTTCCTCCCAATCATTAATTTGAGGTCTTGCTTTCTTAATTTTTTCACAAAGCCGTTTAATGAGAACTTCTGCAGCTTCTGGTGTCATTTGTGGATCACCCTCTATATCATGAGTTAAACCTGTAACATAAAAAGAATAATTGGTTCCTGCTATTGCCATTCCAGGCACAAGATCATCATCAAAAGCTTCAAATGGTTTATATTTTTCAGGTGGAACTTGAGGTTTTTTACGCTCTACCAATTCAATATTTGAATGTATATTAATAACTTCCATCATTTGTCCTACAATTCCATCTGAAGCTACAATTACAGGTATTCGATATTTCTCAGATAAATTAAATGCACGTATGGTTAAATCGTACATTTCTTGAACCGAAGATGGGGCTAATACAATTATTTCATAATCTCCATGAGAAGCATATCTCGTTTGATATACATCAGATTGAGATGCATTTGTAGGTTGTCCTGTACTAGGACCTCCTCTCATTATTGTGACTATAACTGTTGGTACTTCTAACATCACGCCCAAACCTATACTTTCAGCCATAAGTGAAAGACCTGGTCCTGAAGTTGCAGTCATAGCTTTTTTTCCAGTATAAGAAGCTCCGAAACAGCTTGTGATTGAAGCTAGCTCATCTTCCATTTGAACAAATGTTCCATTAACTTGAGGAAGACGTCTTGACATATAAGCAGCAATTTCTGAGGATGGTGTGATAGGATAACCCGCAAAATATAAACATCCTGCTGTAATTGCACCTTCTGCACATGCATAATTCCCAGTAGTTAGTATTCTTTTCTCTTGGAAACTTGCATTACTCATTGTTTATAACCTCCTTAATATCGATTTCCAAAATATATAATGAAACAGTAGGACACAATCGCTCACATTGTCTGCATCCTGCACACTCTTCAGGTTTAACTACAATTGCATAGTGGAGCATACGACTATTGAACTTATCTTCACTAATTTTTATTATATCTTTTGGACAGAATGACAAACACAATTCACATCCATCGCATTGTTCAGAATCTATTAATATTTCATATTTTTTCTCGGGGGAAGGAGGTAGTAAAATCGGTGATCGTTTAGATTTTAACATTTTTTAATCCTCTGGTATTCAAACACTTCTGACTATATTTTTTTCTCTTATGCTTTAAAAAAAATTGGTTCTCTTTTAAAGTTGCTTTTTCATAGTATAAGTAATTCATTAAATAGCGATTTCTTCTTATGGAATTACCTTTATGAGATTTTAAAAGTCAAATCTTATAAAGTTTTATTAAAGAAGTACAATTTATTGGAATTTATTTATTAATTCCTGATAGAGAGCTTGACCCAGTTGATAACTTTGAATATTTATTGCTCTAAACCGTTCTGGCATATTATTCAAAACTTGGTCATAATAATCTTCTTTTAAATCAATTTTTCCATTCTCTTTAAGATATTGAGAAAGGAATCCTAAACAAAGAATATTCGCACTTTTGGGGATTTTATTTTCATCAGCTCGTCTTGTAATTGGAACACGGTAAATTTTACCTTTCTGGATTATTTCTTCGGCGTTATTAATTGTATGTTCATCAATAAAGGACACTGTTTTTTCATATATACATTCAGAGGCGCGTTTGAATCCTTTTTGATCTATGGCAATAAAAATGTTAGCATCTTTATCGCAGAATGGATATGAAATAGGAGCAGAGTTTAGGATTACATCGCAAAAAATAGGGCCTCCTCTAACGGAAGGTGTATAGTCAACTGTGAGTGTTGCATAATAATTAGCAGCCATGGCAACTCGAACTAATACACTTCCTAAAAATTTGATACCTTGGCCTCCTCTACCAGAAATCCTTATTTTTAATTTTTCATTCATGGAAAATATTACAATATTTGTTCCCTTTTATTTTAATTTAGTTTATCATGATTTTAAAATATTATAATAAAGGAAAGATGAAATGTATTTGAAACAAAAATTACTAATTCCACAGATTCCAAGAAATTTTTAATTTAATTAATTGGTTCAAAAACATAATTATATACTTCCTTACCATCCAAATTTTCACATACTTTCGTATAAATAGGGACTAAACTCATCCCTGTTCTTAAATTTTCTTGGTTGGTAATTTGTCCAATAGCTTTTATTCCATTTTCGAATTCTACAAGTCCAAGGGCATAAGATTCTTGATCTCTAAATTCAACTGGAGGAGCAGTTAAAATAGTAAAAGTTACTAGTTTTCCTTGATCTGATGCTTCTATTATTGAAAATTTATCAAATTTACATTTTAAACATCTCAGATGGGTTTTATATTGCAAAAATCCACAGTTATTACATTTTTTCCACTCTAGTATTTCTTCATTATCCATTTTAATCAACAACAGTATTAAATAAAATGAATCAAGTCTATGAATTTATCCCGTTAACTCAAGAGATAATGCTTTATTGTATAAGTCCTTAATAAGTGTGTTGAACGCTTTAAATACTCCTTGGCCTGTTTTTGCTGATGTAATGAAATACCCAAGAAAATTACGTTGGTCTACTATTTTCTGAATCATTATTTGATCCAAATTGTTTTCATCCACTAGATCTATCTTATTCGCAAATAAAACTACAGGAATACTCCCACAAAACCGTAAAATATCATCATGCCAATTTATAATGCTGTTGAAACTATTTTTTCCTAATTCATTTTCTTCAAGGCTATATACTATAATGGCAGCTCCACTATCTCTATAAAAAGAAGGTCGCAGAAAACCAAAGTCATCTTGACCAGCTATATCCCAAAATAATAATCTAATAGTCTCTCCTTCTATTTTTTCATCATACTTAGAAAGTTGAGCCCCGATAGTTTTTATATATTCGGTATTAAAAGTGCTTTTTGTAAATCTCTTTAATAATGAAGTTTTTCCTACTCTCCAATTACCAATAACTGAAATCTTAAACTTAAAATCAATCCCAGAAGTACTCATTGAATTTCCTTACAAAAAGATTAGTAAATTTTTTTGATTAATGAATGAACAGATCTTTTTTAATATAAATCTTAACTTATGAGATTTTATTAGTTAATAACTAATGAAGTTAAAATAAGCATTAATAATAAAAAAATGGTAAAAAAAATATAATAATCAATATTATCTGATTCCTTGAAAATATTCTTGAGGAGAAAAACCAAATAGCAAAGCTGCATGAAGCAATTGCAAATTTATTCCGTCAGCACTAAAATGGTTTTCTTTGCTCATATCTGCTTCATTCAATTCTTTCAATCTTTTAAAAACTGAAGATTTAAGTTTTTTAAATTTGCCAAAATATCCTCCATAAGCATTGAAAAGATTTATCATCAATTCAATATCATTTTTAGGAAATCTCTTATAACATATTTCGCAGATGACTCTACTATGAACTCCTGATTGGTAGAATGTTGCTCTATGTTTTATCTTCTCTTTACAGATGTCACACTCTATTGAACTTAAATCTGAAGAATGATGATTTTCTCCCTTTGATTCATTTTTCTCATACAAACTTTGTTCCATTTCTATATCACCTTTCTGATTTTTGACTAGTCTTTAATTTTTTTTAATTACATTTTAATTTTATCAGAATCTACATAATAATAATTTAGAGATTCTTTCCATCTTTTCAGAGTTCTTTTTTTTTCTATTAATTTTGAATAAAAGTCTTCTTTAATGACAGTTATAAGCTCACGTTTTACATTCAATTCCATATCGGAATTTTCCTTAAAAATTTTATGTAAAAAGTCTTTTATATCATACAAAATTATTTTACTTTCTATCAAACTATTTCACCTCTCAATATTCTTATTTTTTCAAAATTGATTTGTGGAGAGCTCAATTTGCTATACACAGTAAAACAATTGAGCTCTCCTTGATATCGACCCTCATTCTCTCTCATTTTGTTATTTTAATAATTTAAGAACTAAACCGCTATAACCATAAAAATAATCAGTATTAAACTAACTATTATAACTGAATTAGTTAATATTACCTTAGTTAATCTAGATTTACGATTTATATGTTTTTGAAACTTCTTATTTCGTATATCCTTCCCATGAAAGTATACGAATCGGTGTTTCTCTTTTGAAATTTTATCACTTAAGCTTGCTTTTTCCTCATTATTACAATTTTCAACCGATTTTTCTACAATAACTTGCATCATTTTTTTTTCACTCCTTTTTTTTCTAAGATTAATTAGGGTGAGGGTGCATATATAGTTTATTCTTATGAACTTTACTGGGAGTCCTATACTAATCATGGATTAGAAAACTTATATAATTCTCTAAAAACCTAAATTTTAGGAGTTTAGAAGTATGATATAGGTTTAGGAGGAATAAAGTTTATATAGACTTTTATCTTATTATTAATTATATCCCAAATAACAATGTTGAAAAAAGAGATATGGATGCAATAATCAATTATCCTCCAAAAGAACTATTAAAACCTACTTTTGGTAGACGAAATTTTGAATTAATTATCCTTTGGATGTTAAATAACAATGATTTTTGTACATGGGCAAGTCTTCAATCAAAAATTTCGAAATCTACATTACAAGTTTATTTAAAAAAATTGATGAAAAAGGGATTTATTAACAAAACTACTTATAATGAATACCGAATTACCCCTGAGGGAAGAGATAGATATTATGAATTATCTGTGTTTAAAAGAGAAAAGAGAAGATTAAATTACCCCCCAAAAGTGATATTAAGAAAAAGAAATTATGATCATTGGATTCTATGGATGGTTTTTAATAACAATTATTGTAAGTGGGCCGATTTTCTCGAAGAGCCTCTTTCAATTAATCAATCTTCATTATCAATAAATATGAATTCATTAATTAATAATGGATTTATAATTAAAGAAGAAAAAAAATATACTATCACTCAGCCAGGTAAGGCAGAATATTCTAGTATATTGAACTATTATGATTTAGATAGACAAACAATTTTAGAGGAAGAGAGTAAGAGAATTAAGGAAATAACAAAAAAAACCATCAGGTTTTTTGAACTTTATCAACTAAAGGATAAGGATATAAATTATAGATATTTGAATAATGTTTTAAAGTTACCTTATGAGGAAGTTGAATCAACATTAGAAAATGAAGAGGAATTTAATAAAGTTGTACTATTTCTATCAATTAATCATCCAGATGAGTTTCCTCATTATATCTCACCAAGAGAATTTTCTCAAAAGTATGGAATTAAGCAGGTTAAACTTGATTTTCTTATTCTTCGAATCGTTGAAGAAAATATTTATCCAATCAAATTTTTTAAATTAAAGATAGGGAAAGATAAATGCTATTATTTTCATGTAAATGAAAGAATAGAACGGATGCTTAATGCAATCGTTGAGGACCATATCACTAAATTTACTTATTTATATAATTTATATGAAGAACCCCCAAAGGAAGCAATTTCATTATCATTAGAACTAATTATTAATGAAATATTGGATGATATA
Organism: Promethearchaeota archaeon; assembly: GCA_016840545.1. Classification (GTDB taxonomy): domain Archaea; phylum Asgardarchaeota; class Lokiarchaeia; order Sigyniarchaeales; family SOKP01; genus SOKP01. The sequence continues at coordinate 8,156 of JAEOSD010000035.1, read as the reverse complement.
TGCGGTCCACTATTCAATATTGGACTAAAAGAAAGCTTAAAAACATTTTTACCAGAATATATTGATTATTTGGCGTATAAAATTGAAGAAGAGAAGAAATTAATCGATGTTTATGATAAATTGGAGGTCCTAATTTGGGAGAATATGTTAGATGTACTCCAATCAAAAACTTCTGGAATTTTAGATAATCAATTTAAAGAAGGCCTTAAAGAAATTAATAAAGCAATTAAACTGAACCCAAAAGATATTGAACTACACAATTCAAAAGTTAGAATTTTGATGTATTATGATCAATATCCTGAGGTATTAAATGTATTAGATGATCTTCTCGAGATTTTTCCGGAAAATGAAAAGGATATTCAAATGAAAAAAGCATCTGTTCTTAAGAAAATGAGGAATATTAACGGGGGAATGGAAATAATCAATGATTTAATTAAAAAATATCCTGAAGACAACGATCTACTTAGTTATAAAGCTTATTGGTTTCAATACTTAAACAAAGAGCAAGAAGCTTTTGAGATTATGGAAAAACTTACTAAAATTAAACCAGAGCAGGGAATATATCATGATACTTATGGAGAAATTTTAATGAATTTTGGCTATTATGATAATGCAATCAATGAATTTTCAAGAGCAATAGAAATAGAAAGTAAAGGGAATTTTATATATCAAACTTATATTAAATTAGGAATTTGCTATAAGGAACTTGAAAATTATGAGTTAGCAGTTGAAAATTTAAATAAAGGAAAAGAATTATCAAATGAACTTTCAAATGATAAGGATACAAAACAAACATGGTTTTCAATCGCAAATCTCTTTCTTAACGAAATAGAATATGAAAAATAATCTTTAGGAAAGATTCATAATTCAATATTTACATTAAACAAGCTTTTATAACTGTGAAGATATTGCTTTATATTTATAATACAAATTCTTTATAATTGTATTAAATGCATCAATAACACCCTGGCCAGTTTTGGCAGAAGTAATAAAATAATCTAGAAATTTGTGTTCCTCAACTAATTCCGCAATATTGGCATTATTCAGGCTCTCTTCGTCTATTAAATCGACCTTGTTAGCGAAAATAACTACAGGAATATTACCACAATATTTAACTATATCTTTATACCAATCTAATATATGTTTAAAACTAGTTTTACCAAGCTCATTCTCTTCAAGACTATATACAATTATAGCTGCCTTACTTTCTTTAAAGAAAGAAGAATGTAAGAAATGGAAATCATCTTGGCCAGCAATATCCCAGAAAAACAATTTAATCTTATCTCCATCAATTTTTTTGTCGTATACAGAGAATTGTGCGCCCATAGTTTTTATATAATCTTCTTGAAAGGATCCTTTTGTAAACTTTTTAATCAAAGATGTTTTTCCTACTCTTCCGTCTCCTATGACAGTAATTTTAAATTTAAATTTCTCATTCATTGAAGTTCATTGAAGTTAACTTTTCTAAATTAAATAATTATAATGACATAGATAACTCTTTATATTTTTGATATAATTTATTTATGATCGCATTAAATGCTTCTATAACTCCTTTTCCCGTTTTCGCTGAAGTTAAATAATATCCAAGGAAATTTCTGGTCTTAACCATTTCTTGAACTTTTGCACGATCTAGATTGCTCTCATCTACTAAATCTAATTTATTCGCAAAAACAACCACAGGAATATCTCCGCAAAAATCTCTAATATCTTCATGCCAATTAGCAATATTATTATAACTATTTTCACCAAGGGTGTTTTCTTCAAGGCTATATACAATTATTGCTGCTCTAGATTCCCTATAAAATGAAGGTCTCAGAAAACCGAAGTCATCTTGACCAGCTATATCCCAGAATAATAATCTAATGTTATCTCCTTCAATCTCCTTATCGTATTTAGAGAATTGTGCGCCAATAGTTCTTGTATAATCCTGGTTAAAGCTGCCTTTTGTGAACTTTTTAATTAATGACGTTTTCCCTACTTTTCCATCGCCAATTACCGTAATTTTGAATCTAAATTCATGTTTAGTATTTGTCATTGGATTTGAATTCACATTAAAAAACTTTGTTTAAAGTAAGATTAGATTTTTATTAATATAAAATTTTGGTAAACAAGATAATTTTACCCTTTAAGTAAACAGGATAAATAAAGTAAAAATAGTAAAAAAAAATGGATTTTAATATGCTCGGTAATTATTACCTAAAATTACGACATCATTCTTAATTTTGATTTTCTTTATATCATCAATATTTTTTTCTTTTTTCATTTTTTATCACCAACAGTGTTTCTTAAATAATAACTAGAAAGAGTTACATATTTAGTTTTTATTACGAAACTTAGATGGGATTATTGAACTATAATGGGGATAAATACAAAATTATCTTAAACATTAATTTCAACTTAATATTAAAGATATGTGTTAATTAAGTTATTATAAAATGCAAGAAATTTTAAAGAAAGAAGTCCTGAAAGATTATATTAAATAAAAATAGGAAAAAAAAAGATTTAAATTTTTAAGCAGTTCTACCATAACAATTCCAATACCCTTCTAGAGGTAATGGTTTTTTGAATTTTTTTGGGTTCATTTTTTATCACCTTTTTCTTAATTAACTATTATTTATAATTACATATTTAGTTTCTTTCTCAATACTTCCATGAATGTTCCGAACTACTTTAAGAATAAAGTAATAAAAACATAAATAGAATCAATACTTATTTAAAATTAACAATTAGAACATGAGCATTATAAATTATGAGCATTATAAATTATCCCCCACCAGAGATTATTAATCCTCCCAGATTTGAGAAAAAAAATTATGAGCATATAATTCTCTGGATGTTATGTAACAATGATGTGTGTGAATGGTCTGATTTTCTAAAAGAACCATTAGAGATTCCAACATCTACATTACACAGGCATCTTGATATCTTGAAAAGGAAGGAATATGTGGATAATTTTATTAGAGGCCGCTATAAAATAACTTCAGAAGGTAAAAAAAGATATCACGAATTATCAAGTGCTAAGGAAAAGAAAAGGAGATTAAGTTATCCCCCTAAGTTGATTAAAAACAGAAGAAATTATGATCATATAATACTTTGGATGCTTTATAATAACAACTATTGTAAATGGTCTGATTTTCTCGAAGAACCACTCTTAATTAATCAATCATCCTTATCTAAAAATTTGAATCTACTAATAAATAGTGGAAGTGTAAATAAAGAAAATAAAGAATATAGAATTACTCAATCTGGTAAATTAGAGTATTCTAGAATGTTAACCCTATATGATTTAGACAGACAGTCAATTTTAGAAGAAGAAAGCAAAAGAATTGAAGACGTCACTAAAAAGACAATAACATTTTTTAAGAGTTATAAAATAGAAGATGATGATATTCAATATCGATTTCTCAATAATGTTTTGAAATTGGATTATTCAAGAGTGAAATCAATGTTAAGAGATGAAGAAGATTTTGATAAAATCTTACTATTTCTTTCTTTTAATCACCCTAATTATTACCCTAAATATATTTCTCTCAAGGATTTCTCAAATAATTATAAAATCAAAAAGAGTACATTGGAATACTATATTGAGGAGATTGTTGAAAATAACATTTATCCCGTTAAATTTTTTAAATTGAAGGTTCCACCTGATAAATTTTATTACTTTCAATCAGATGAGAAGTTAGAGAATGTTTTGCGTGCAGTCATTGAAGAATATGTTAAAAAATTTACATATCTGCATAGATTATTTGGGGGGACGGCATCTAGATTTTCTTCATTCAACATTCATTCCATAATTGATAAAATATTAGACGAGATTTGCAGGACTCTTTTTAATAAAGATTTAAAGAAACCATTAGAAGAATTCTTACCAGAATTTATCAATTATTTAGCGTATAAAATTGAAACCGAAAGACCTTTAAGAGACATTTATGATAAATTGGAAGGCATAATTTGGCAAGAAATTCAAACTATTAATTTACTTAGTCAACAACCTCAATGTGTTGAACATGATGGTGTGATACATTATATTGATCCAGAAATATTAGGAATATTTGAAAATATTTATTCTAAGAGCATAAAATCTACATATAATATGATAAAACCTCTATTAGTTAAGAAGGAATATAATAACGTTTTAAAACTTGTAGACTCCGCTTTAAAATTAAAGCAAAAAGATATTGGGCTTATTATTTTTAGAGCAAATATCCTTTATTATTTAAATAGATTTCAGGAAGTAATTAATTATTTGAATAACGAACTACAGATTCCAGACGATATTATAGGTGATGAGAAATACATTCCGTATTATTTTCTTTTAGTTTTTTGCCATTTAACTCTTGGAGATTTTGAAAAATCCTTAAAAATAGTTGATAAAATGGCTGAGTATTACCCTGAACATCCATTTTATTATTTAGTTAAAGGAATTTTATATGGCTATAATAGAATATATCAATTTGACGATGAAAAAGTAAAGGAGTCAGATTTTATTTACAATATTGAAAAAGCAATTTCTTTGGATACTTTCGCTTCAAATGAAGCTAAATATTACCAGTTAAAGAGTAATATCTTACTCCAAACGAATAAAGAAGAAGAAGCAATTGAGGCAATTGATAAAGCCATTAGTTTGAAATCCGATGATATTGGATTATATCATTCTAAAATCAAAATTTTAATTCAATTTAGTGAATATAATGAAGTGTTATTATTAATAAATAAGATGCTTGAATATTTTCCTGAATATGAGAAAGATCTCAATATAAAGAAAGCCTCTGTACTTAAAAAAATGCAAAATGTTGAAGAAGGGCTTGAAATTATAGATAAGCTCCTATTTAAATATCCTGATGATGATTATCTTCTTCTTAATAAAGCTTACTGGCTACAATACTTAAAAAGAAAAGAAGAAGCAATTGAAATAATTCAAAAGCTTATAGAACGATCACCACAGATAGGAACTTTTCATGATACTTATGGAGAAATTTTAATGTATTTTGAGGAATATAAGAAAGCTGCAGATCAATTTGAAAAAACAATCGAATTAGAACCGAATAATTGGTATGTTTACCAAACATATATTAAATTGGGAATATGTTATAGGGAGCTAGAGTATTATAAACTAGCAATTGAAAATCTAGAGAAAGGGAAAGCACTCACAAATAGTTGTTTTGTACAATTTGATTTGAAACAAAAATGGCTTGTAATTGCTGATCTTTTTCTCGCAGAGCTCGCTGAATTGGAAGAAGAATTTTGAACAGGAATATAAGTTCATAAAATCCCTGCTTTTCATTTTAAATAGGATTCCAATCCCTCTAAGGAGATAGTTTTATCAATAAAGATTTCAGATATTACAGGTTTCAGAGAGGGAATATCTTTAAATCGTATCTCTCGATTTGTTTGATAAAACTTGGGGAATAATTCTAAACTTAATTCTAAGAGAAATCAACCATTTAAATAATTCAATTACTAAAGTTCTAAACAATACTTCTTATATAATATATTTATAATTTCAATAAATGCATCTACCACGCCCTTACCAGTCTTAGCAGAAGTTAAAAAGAAATTAAGAAATTTATTTTGTTTTACTAAGTTTTTAACATCTGAGCTATCATAGTTAGATAAATTAATTAGATCTACCTTATTGGCAAATATGACTACATATGTTCGTGCAATTACTGAAGAATATATTGAAAAAAACAAATATTTGGAAAAATTTGGGAACTCTGGGAGCCTGGATACTATTATAGAAGATATTATTGAAGAACTTTGCGAAACTATATTTCATAAACATTTCAAGGAACCATTGAGAGAATTTTTACCACGATACATAAAATATTTAGCTTATAAAATTGAGACAAAAAAGGAATTAAAAGAAACTTATGATAAATTAGAAGGAATAATCTGGCAGAACATGACAGACATTTTAGAATCTCAGAATTCTAAAACATTAGAAACTCAATTTGAAGATAAAATTAAAGAAATTGATAAAGAAATCAAAATTAACCCGAAAAATTATGAATTATATAATTCAAAAATACGAATTTTACTCTATTTTAACCAATATACTGATGTATTAATGATATTAGAGAAAATGATGGAGTTATTTCCTGAGAAAGAAATTGATCTTATGGTAAAAAAAGCTTATACACTTAAAAAAGATAAGGAATTAAAAGAGGGGTTAGAAATTATTGAAGAATTACTCGTAAAACACCCAAAAAACAAATCTCTTCAAAATTACAAAGCCTATTGGTTATCATATTTGGGCAGAAAAAAGGAAGCAGTGCAGATTCTTCAAAAACTACTCAAAAGTGAACCAGAAAAGGGAATTTATCATGATACATACGGTGAAATCTTAATAACCTTCAAAGAGTATGAAAAAGCCATAAAACAATTCGAAAAAGCGATAGAAATTAATTCTAATGACTGGTTTATCTATCAGACTTATATCAAGATTGGAATTTGTTATGCGGCGCTTGAAAATAGTGAATTAGCAATTAAAAATCTTAAGATAGGAAAAGAATTAACAGGAAGAATAATAAGTGATTTGGAATCCAAAAATAAATGGTTAGCAATCGTAGACTTATTTCTTGCAGAGATAGAGGAACAAAGATATTTAATATCTTCTGATTCATCTATTCAGAGCTAGTTTTTTTTGCTTTTTCTCTTAGTTTTAAATGAAATTTAATTAAATACGTGTAACTAATATTGACAAAATATTATTCCCAAACCCACCAAAATTACATGTTATTCCCGTTTCAGCACCTTCAACTTGTCTTTTTCCTGCTTCTCCTCGTAATTGCCATACTAACTCTACAACCTGAGCGACTCCTGTGGCACCAAGAGGATGTCCTCTCGCTTTCAATCCACCAGAAGGATTTGTAGGAATCTTTCCGCCAATTTCAGTTAATCCTTCATGAGCTGCTTCAGCACCCTTCCCTTTTTCGAAAAAACCGATATCTTCACTTTGTACAGCTTCAAGAATTTCGAATGCATCATGTAATTCGGCAACATCAATATCATCTGGTCTTTTTTTAGCCATTTTATACGCTTGGTCTGAGCATATTCTAAGAGCTTTTAAAGTTGTGATTTCTTCACGTTCAAAAATGATATGAGTGTCAGTAGCTTGACCAATACCTGAGATCACAACAGGAGTATCGCAAAATTTCTTGGAAACATCAGCATTACACAGAATTAATGCTGCAGCTCCATCTGAAATGGGACAAATGTGAAAAAGTCTTAATGGATCAGCAATTATAGGATTTGTCTTATCATCTTCAAGGAATTCATAAACGCTACTCCAATTACCTTTTCCTTTTTGCATGGCACTTTTCATAAAATCTTCAATTGGTTTCTGGAAATGAGCATTCGGATTTAATGCCCCATTTTTATGGTTTTTAATTGCGATATCAGAAATCCATTCGAGTTTAGCTTCATATTTTTCTAGATAAATACGTGTTAACATTCCAGCAAAAGAAGGGAGTGAAACACCGTGGCGCCTTTCTGCATCGTGGTGGGTTAAAGTAGCCACATTTGAAGTAATATATCCAGGGGTAGTGATGTGAGTCATTTTTTCGCCTCCAACTACTAATACTAGCTCGCTCATACCTGAAGCAATTGCTTGAAAACCAGCTTTCACAGCTGAACCGCCACTTGCAGGACCATTTTTAATATGGTCAGCTGCAGCGGGAATTAACCCTATTCTATCAACCAAGGCACTTGCAATCCCGCTTAAATTGTTAAAGGCATTTGGGCTCATGGCACCCACATAGACCGAATCAAAATCTTTATCATCAGTATTAGAATCTTCAAGAGCTTGAAGTGAGGCTTCACATAGTAAGTCTAATAAACCTTTGTTTTCTAAAACTCCAAATTTAGTATGCCCAACCCCAATTATAGCAACTTTATTCATTTTAATGTATCACTTTTCACTGATATTAAGTTGTTATATTGCGGAAAATCCTTCTCAAACCGCGTGACATGATAAAATTATGGATTTGTCTAGCTCCACCGATTATTTCTTGAATTCTAGAGATATTCAATAGGTCATACATTAACGTATTATCGCATAAACCTGCACCTCCCATAACATTAGCACATTGATAGCACACACGCTCACTCAATTTAGCACAACTATATTTGTATTGACTTGTTGCTGCCACCAT
>JAEOSD010000152.1 GCA_016840545.1 Promethearchaeota archaeon | reverse complement strand
CAGGACTTGATGGTCGAGCTTCATTAAGTCTTTTAAAACGTAATTTAATTTCAATTTTAAATCTTTAATCAAAATATCCTCTTTTTTTAAAATAAAAAAAAAATAAAGAACCGTTAATAGCTTATTTTTTCTTTTTTTCTTTAAGACCTTTTTCTTCTAATAGAGAATCAAAATCAGTTTTTTCAGTTTCTATTTTCTCTTTTTTCTTTATTTCCGTAACTTTAACGTATTTTCCTCGTCTAAGTTTCTTCTTTTTTGGCTCCTCAACAGGGGTTTCTATTCGCTTTATCATTTTTCTCACGAAAGCATACATAATTATCCAGAATAAAACTATAACACTAATAATTATAAAAGGCAATAATGAATTAATATAATCCATTAAAGGTACATCAAATACCTCAAAAGTAGCTGAAGCTAGAAATGTTAAATTCTCACCTGTTAGAAGATTATGAGCATCAATAGAGACATTAAAAATTATTTGGTTCATTGCATAAACATCAATTTCAATAATAATAGTTGTTGATTCATTTGGTCTTAATTGATTTAATTCTAAATAATTAATTCCGACTATTCTACTTGGTATAGTGGGCTCGGTGATGATGGATATATTTGATGCAGGGATAAATAACTGAGAATCTCCCGTATTTATAATGTTAATACTTATTGTTGCTTTTCTATTTCTAAATAAAAGGGGCACGTTTTGATGGATTGATAATTTGAGATCATTCACTTCTCGATATAAAACCACAGTTATATTTTGGGAGTTGCTTAAAGTATAGATATCTCCTGACCAGGTTAATCTAAATATCAATTGATCTTCTTCATTTAAGGTTAATGTATCAATCTCAAAATTAATGTTTCCTTCACTGCTAGAAAATTGAGAAGAAATTTTTTCCCATAAACTATCATCAAAATATTGAAGTGTAATATTCTTAAATGGAATTATTTCTCCAAATTCAGTTGTTAGAAAGGCACTAAGATTAAAAGTCTGGCCTCGAATAGGTGTTGCGGGATTTATTGTGATATTTGAAAATATACTATTCCTTTTTAAAGTAAATGATGCAATAAAATCATTATAACTACTTACATAATTTTCATCAAAAATATTGACGACAAACGTTGTTTGATTGGGTAAATAGATACATTCATCTCGCTCAAAAGGTTTTAATATGTTTGCCCCTGTAATCTCTCTATCATATTTTAAAGCTAGTAAGTAACCTTCAAAATCGTTTTGAGTGCTATTAACTATCAAGGCATAATTCTTACTTTCGTATATCCCCATTTCGACATCTTCATTTCCATACTTAATAATAATTGTTAGCTTAGTCATCACCCCGCCTTTTCTTACAGGTGCGTTAACACCCTGCCAGATTCCATCATTCTCTAAATGCGGGATAGTGAGGTCTAGCACATATTCTTGAGTATCTTGACCTAAAGGATCTCCCTTCAATTTTAATTTTTTATAACTTGAGGTAACTTCGTCGATAATCCAATCCTCTTTTGCTAGTGAGACTAATTGGGCTTTAACTTTTACATCAACATCACTTAGCTCAAACATATTTTGAAGAGAAATATTCACCCTAATTTGTTCGTCAGGATTTAGAATAGTTTCATTTTGGAGAAAATTATTTAATATTATTGGAATTTCTATGTTTCCTATCTCAAAATTAAATTCTTGGTTAATATTATAATATTGGACGGGATAATAATTAGGCCTATCTGTTACATTGACAGTTCCTATAAGGATTGAATAATCTGTATATACTTCATCTACAGTACCATTAAGAATATTTTGATTTAGTGTGGGATAATAAACACAATCATCCATTTCTACATTATAAGTATCAATATATAGTTTGAGTTTTTTACAGCCTATTGCAGAACCATTAGTCCAAAAAAATCCTAAATAATAATTTCCGAAATAGATTAAAGTATTTCTGATTTGTAAAAGCGTATCATTATTAAAATCATACCGTAACACATCATCTTTTATTACACCGGTTAAATCATCTCTTTCTCCACCTGGATATTCCCCACCTGGGTTTTCAGGGTAGAATAATATTACATTAGCATCTCCGTTCTTTGGAGGATTACCATTTATATTTTTAATATCAACACTAGCTGTCATATCATCACCAAACATAAATCCATTTGTTTCCCAAAATATTCCACCATAATTAATGAAGCTATGCATTTCGTAAATGAGATTCGGGCTTACTAATTCTATTGTATATGTCCCAGAATTTAAACCCACTAAAGTTTTATTCACTATAGTTTTATCATATCCTAGTTTGTATATATCATCCGATTCTCCCTCAGTTTTATAATATAACTCATCCCCAATTGGATTAGTTAAATTATGTGCATCGTAAGCACTCGGATATACAAACCAGAATTCCAGGAAATTCCAATCATCAAAATTAGTATGAGTTAAACTTAAATCAAAACTTAAAGTCCACTCAGGTAGCGAATCATAACTCACATTATATGAAGTTGTTGTAGATTCAATCCAGTAAGCTTTAACAGAGTAGGTTACATTGAATTTAAATCCCTTAGTAATAGTTTTATTCCAATTAAGATCGACTCTAAAATTATTTGGAGGAATAGCACTTATAGGTACAATCAAGTTATTTTTCCATTGTCCTAAACCCCAAGCTAAATATGAGCTAACATTATATGGAGCAGTTCTATCCTCTTGATCTTCTATTGTAATATTTTTGATATTTAAGTTATCATCTTCAGAATTCCAAAAATCTGAGGGCATATAACCTCTAGTTACATTAATTCTAAATGAAGTTGCATCTAAACGTTCAGAAATATAAGGAAATAGTGATGGAACAGTTTTACGAGCAATATTCCAAACTAGACCATTATCAGAGACTCTCAATTGATGGTCAACATTATTATCAGGGTCACCAAATGTAAATCTAGGTATTGTTACTAAACTGTATACTTTTTCTGGTCGATTTGACTTAATTACAATAAAGTAATTATAAAGTTTCAAATCTAGTGTATTAGCTCTATTGAATTTGAAATAAGTTAAATTATCCTCATTGTAACCTAAAATAGCAATAGAATCTATCATTCTATTATAATTTGGTTTTATATTATTTGTTCTAAGATTAGATTGAGTTCTGACTATAGTAGCATTTGCCTCATACAAAGTAATATTTAACTCAGTACTAGCTGCTAAACTAACATCTAATGTACGTATCCACGCATAAAATCCATTTACTGTTGATTGTTTACCCTTTAAATCAAATTCTAAAGCAACATAGTTATTATTGGTAATATCCAAATCAAAAGCATAAGTAGCAAAGATTTCGAGTTCAGCTAAATATACAATATACTCCTCTACGGTTGATCTTTCGAAATAAAATTGTAAATAATTAACATCTGAGAGATCTATGAAATCTAAATTTTCATTTATGACTTTCTTCTCAAAATCTTGAAGGCCTAAACTGCTATTAATGAATATTGGTCTTGTTACATTCTTCCAAGTTGAATCTGAGATATCAAATATTTTTAATGTTAAATGTGTATCTAATGTAGAACTTAAAGTAAATGAATTAATTAACCCTAAAATGAAGGTTCTGTTGAATTTCAAAAATATTGAAGGACTCCCGCTTAAAAATGATGTTCCAGTAAAGTTAACTGCAACTGTAAAATTTATTATACCACTTGACGCATTAAATTGTATATCAGTGTCAAGATCATCGTCAATCAATTTATTAAGATCTAAAGAATTAAGATTGTTTCCACTATTTATTGTTATTTTAGAGTTATCTTCATCATATTCGAAATTAATAAAATTTCTTGCATTCAAAGCATTAGTATTTTCAAGAGTGTAATCGGTTGTATAATTGTTCTGAAACGTAAAATTAAAATTTCCATATGAAAGATATGCTGTATCTGCATTAGATAATGATGGAATTTCAAAATATTGCTCATTATTAATTGTAGAGGAATTATTTGTCGCATATATTCTTGTATCCTGAGGATCTCCTGATCCTGATATGTAATAATCTGATAAATAACCATCTGAACTAGAAGGTAAATCTTCTTTTTGATTATAAATTGTATTATTTTGATTAGATCTATCCTCATAAAGATTATTTGGATAAATTGGAATACTTGTTAAAATTATTAAAAAAACGAATAAACTTACAAAAAATAATCTTTTGAATTTCTTATTTCGAGGTATCAATAAAAACAACCGTATATCTCAAATTTTTTAGTTATAAAATAATTTAAAAATATTAAAATTTGCCAATTTTTTTTAACTTTATTACCTATATTGCAAAATGACTTAATATTATAAAATGTTTAAACAATTTTTTTTATTCAAAAAAAATTAATAGGCAAAATTAAGAGTAAAAATGACAGAGGATTTAATTGTAAATGAAATTGAAAAAAATAAAGAAGTGTATATAAATTTTTTAAGAGAATTAATCCAAACAGATTCGTATAATCCTCCTGGAAACGAAAAAAATGTTGCAATAAAGATTCAAGATTATTTAAATTCTAGTGGAATAAAGTCCGAAATTTTTCCATTTGGTGAAAATAGAGCGAATTTAATTGCTTATCTCAATGATAATTTTCACGGTAAAAATCTTTTATATAACGGACATATGGATGTTGTACCTCCTGGTTCTGAAGAGGAGTGGAAATATTCTCCGTTATCTGCATTTGTGAAAAAAAATAAATATCTTTTTGGAAGAGGGGCTACAGACATGAAAAGCGGACTAGCCGCGATGGTTATTGCTTTGAAAATCCTAAAGGACTTGAATATTAATGTTTCAGGAAATTTAATATTAAATGCTGTAGCAGATGAAGAAACTGGTGGAAATTTTGGAACTAAATGGTGTTTAGAGAATAAATTAACTCACTTTAAAATTGATTTTACTGTTATAGGAGAACCTACAGGATTAGATCCCTTACCAAAATCCATTATGTTGGGAGAAAAAGGAAGAGTGGTTGTAAAATTAGTTACACATGGTATTTCCACTCATGCTTCATGGCCATTTATGGGTAAAAATGCCATTTATATGATGAGTGAAATTATTGAAAAATTAGAGAAATTAGGTGAATATATACCAAGTATTAAGCCTCCTTTTTCAATAAACCAACTAAAAAAGTTATTGAGCAATGCATTTCCTAACGAAGAAGTCTTCGAAAAGATATTAGCTGAACAACCTATGCTTCAGAGTATTTTAAAAGCTCTTACTAATTTTACCATAAGTTTAACTGTTATTCATGGTGGTATTAAGGATAATGTAATCCCAGATAAATGTGAAGCATTTATTGATATGAGACTATTACCTGGGCAAAAAGTTGAAAGCATAATTAATGGTTTAAAACGTTTAATTAAAGAGGATTTAGGATATGAAATTGCTAATGATTCAAAAACTAAGTCTAATGATATATCTGTAGGTATAGAACTAATTCAACAATCAGAAGGTTCTTTTTGGAAAGATTGGGAAAATGATGCAACATTAGAAGCCTTAAAAAATATTATTGAGGAAATTTATAAGAAAAAGTCGTTTTATTTGATATACCCTGCTAGTCAAGATGCTCAATTTATTCGAAATGGGGGATATTGTCCAGCGACTATTTCATTTGGTCCAGGAAGCGGATCATCAGCGCATGCAGCTAATGAGTTCGTAGAAATAAAAGATTTCTTAAATTCTATAAAGGTTTATGCACTGTTTGCGTATAAATTTATAAAATAAAGCTTTCATTTGGAAATTTAAATTACTATTTTAATATGATTACATTATTTCTATATAAGTAGGATTAATCAGATAGCAAATAAGAGAAAATTGCAAGATTTCAAAATAGAAGATTCAATTATTCTAATTGATAGTTCAAGATCAATGCTAAGAAGAGACTTTAAACCTAATCGTTTAAATGTAGCATTAAATGCAGTCACTAATTTTATTCAAGCAAAATTCACCATAGATCCTAAAGACAGAATCGCAATTGTTTCCTTTGGGGATAACACCAAAAGATTATCTCTATTTACATATGATGAGAAGAAATTAGTTGAGTCATTACAAAAAATTCAAATCTCTGGGAAGGGAATACTACATAATGGTCTTGCTTTTTCACTTCAGCTATTAGTTGCAGAAATGAGGAAAATAGGGGGTAAAACATATAGAATTTTTATAATTTCAGATAATAAAATAAAATACTCTGAAAAAATATTTAAAATTGTGGAGATTGCTAAAGGATTAGGTGTTTACATTGATTCATGTCAATTAGGAAAGTCTGATGATTACTCAAAAAGTATATTGAAAAAAATCGCGAAAATAACTGGTGGACAATATGGATTCTTTAATAATTCTAAGGGTGTATCAAACGCAGGAAAATCATTCGCCTCAAAAAAAGAATTTAAGGAGTCAATAGATTATTTTTCACCAAATAAAGAAAAAAATTTAACTCCCTTAGTAAGTGAAATAGCATTGCCTTTACGTAGACCCACATTTTTAGATATTCGATTAATGATGAATAATAATGATCAAATCGGAGAAAAATGTCAAATTTGTCATTCAGTAAAATCACCGATAACTAGAGGGGATTTCTACTCTGAAGGCCGATATTGTCCCTCGTGTGATCGCCCAATGCACTTATCTTGCGCAGCAATGTGGGCAAAAAAAACAGAAGAAAAAGAAAATATATTTCGGTGTCCTTTCTGTTTCTTCCTTTTAGAATTACCCAAATCCACTTCAAAATTAATAGAAGAAAAAGAGGAAAATGCACCAAAAATAAGATTAATTGATGAAGGAGAATTAAAAACAACAAAAATGAATTTAATGCCTGATGGTCTTATTCGTCAAATTAATTCATCATGTTCGTATTGTTATAGTATATTTCTGGGAGATTATAAAGTATACAAATGTGAAAAATGTGGCTCATTTTATCATGAACCTTGCTTAGAAAAAATGTATAATGAAATCAAAGGATGTAGAAA
>JAEOSD010000151.1 GCA_016840545.1 Promethearchaeota archaeon | reverse complement strand
ATTGCCAATTTGAATTAGAACGGTTAAGAGCAAAATTAAATTTTTAAAAAGATTCAATTTTTTTTAAAAATAGACATTTGGAAACTGTTGTATAAATTCTTTCAATAAATTTACTCTATGCCTTCTTTCTTCCCTACGGTATCTTAATGGATATAACTTATCAATAGTAAATTTATATAACTGAATCCAAGTCTTAGCTACTTTTTCGATTCTATAATCCTCCGCGATTCTTTTCGCATTTTTACCGAATTCTTCTCTAAGATCATCATCTTTTAGTAATTTAATAACATATTCATTGAATTGATCTAGATTATTAGCTAAATATCCTGTGACTCCATGTTTTATTATATTAGCTATACCACAACCATTAGATCCAACACTAGGAGTTCCCTGAGCCATAGCTTCCGCTAAAACTAAACCCTCTGCTTCAACCCAAGACCATAGGCACGTTAAATCAACAGTATTATATAATTTTAACAAATCCTCGAACGGTACTCTCCCTTCATATGATACAAAATCTCTATATTTCTTATTCTTAACGATTTTCTCTACAGCATCAGTAGATGGACCGGGACTACCTACTAACATTAAATGAGAATCAGGAACTTTTTTATGAATTTCTCTAAATGCTTTTATAACTCGAATTGGATGTTTTTCTGGTGATAATCTTGAAGCATATAATAATACTTTTTTATCTCCTAAATTATATTTTTCTCTAATTCCATTTTGTTTAAGCGTTTTAAAGTAAAAATCAGGAATTCCCGTATTTAGAGCAATTATTGGTTCTTTAAACTTATATCTAAGTAATAAATCTTTTTTTGTTTTAGTTGGAACATGAACCAAATCATATTTGTCTAAGACTTGCCTTTCATATCTCCAGATGATATCATTTTTGGCCAGTAATTTGCCGAATATTGGTATATATTGAGCTGTATAAAATTGCATAGGACTATGATGGGAACCAATCATAGGGATTCCTAAATATTTTGCCCAGTTGATGGCCATCGCTCCCACTGTCGCGTGTGTATGAATATGTGCGATATCCAAATAATCTTCTTGACAAAGGAAGATTTTATGTATTGGGACAGTTAGAACAAACTGGGTCTTATGTCCTATTTGAACACCTCCTAAATCGTGAAAGTGGAGTGTCTTTGGTTTTTTATATCCGTCCTGGATACAGGGAGCAAAAATATGTACATTATGTCCTAATTTTGCTATGGCATTACTTAAAAATCTTACACCATGTGCAAGACCATTCATTTGACTGTACATATTACTGAAAATTCCAATTTCCAGTTTATTCTTAACCATGGTTTTAATCCTAAAAATAGAAAAATATTATATTTATCTAGATACATTTTTATTTAAAAAACTATGTTTTTAATAAAAAATTGGTGATTTTTTAATAAAATCTTAAAAATCATCATTAAATCCTTAAAGTCTATTAATTACAGCTTATTTTTTACTCTAAGTTAGATTCAATTCATAATTAAGTAAATTCAAACCTAACAGAAACCTTTATTATTTTTATTAACTGAATAATTTCTGTACTATTGAAAGTTAAGAGGAGATTTTAAATGCAGAAATACCATATGAGAAAAATAGAAAAAGAAATAACCAACAGAGAAAAAATAAATGATATTTTAAAAAGGGGAAAATATACCATTCTTTCATTATGTCTAGATAATGAACCATATATAGTAACTCTAAGTTATGGGTTCGATGATAAAAAAAATTCATTGTATCTTCATACTGGTAATCAAGGTTTAAAAATTGATTTTATAAAAAAAAATCCCAACATATGTGGGACAGTAATTGAAGATCATGGTTATAAAATGAATCAATGCTCTCATGCATATTATTCAATAGTTTTTTGGGGTAAAATATCTGTAATAGAAGACCTTGAAGAAAAAAAGCATGCATTTAATGTCTTATTAAATCATTTAGAAGAAAACCCTGATGAAATTAAAAAGAGATTTTTAAAAAAAGATACTGTTTATTATGATACATGTTTGTTACGACTTGATATAATCGAAATAACTGGTAAAAAGAGTTTATAATGAAAGAGATTTAAATTAGCTTATTATTTGAGATACTAAAATAAAAAAATTTTTTTTATAAGAAATATAATTAAACTTTATGGATGCTAAAGAAGAAAGAAAAATTATTGAGGAAATATTAAAAGATAGAAGGTTACCACATTCAATAGAGATACTAGATGTTGATGGGGATAAATATACTGTTCGAAATAATTTTGGTTCAACAATTATATATTATAAAAAAGGAGAAAATTATTTTTTAGAAGAAGAACTATAGAAGTGAATAATAAAATAATAATTCAGGCTGAATAACTCAATCCTTTTTTAATCTTGTTTTTTGTTTTTTAATTTAAGAAATAAATCTTCATTAAATCGATTTAGTCTATAAATAATAAATGCTAAATATCTATTGAATCTTTAAATTATTCATAGTTAAGATTATAAGATCGTAATTTTTTTTATTAATCATAGGATAAAGAAAATAAGAAGAGTAATTTACAAACTCATGAGAAGGAGAAAAATCAAATCAGAAAATTCTGAAGAGAAATTTAAGGAAAAATTTCGGGCTGTAATAGATAACTCAACTTCATTATCTATGTATAATGAAAAGAAAAAGGCTATTTGTATTATAAAAAAGAATTTAGCTAAAGATTATGAAATTGAAGTTGATGCCTCTGAAGCCCCAATCCTTAATAAAATGACCGAAACTCCTGAACCGTATGAAAATTCTATAGCAGATCTTAAAATTTTGGAGAACGAGGTTTTCCCATTAAGTGAAGCATTTAAGAATGTTTTTGGTGAAGAAAAAGAAATAGAATTGTATTCAATAAAATTGGCCATCGGAGGAAGCAATACTGATTATGTTACAATCAGAGAAAAGGATTTGGTAAAATATGATGTTGAACCAACACTAAGTGGTTTAAGAGATTTCATTAAGGAAAATACAGAGAGTATTTTAGGTTTTCTTGATAGTGAATATATAAGTGAAGAGGGAAATGTAATTTATTTGAGCTGTGGAAAAAAAAATGTCTCTGACAATATATTTTCCTTAAAGATTCTAATACTTGCTTCTTTACAACAAAGAGGATATTTTCTTCAACAAGAGCATAAATACTACGGACTTCAGCTATTTTTAGTTATAGAATCAAGAAAAGAAAATGATGATAAATTGCTTGAATTCTTAAAGGCTTTAGGTATTGATTGGGAATTAATCTTTTTCAGAAGAAAATTAGCTATTCACGATTGGACTGAAATAGAATGTGAAAGAAATTCAGAAAATCTAAAAAGTTATCTAAGAGCAAGATATGACACTCTGAATTATTTCGATATAAACAATATAATAAGATTAATAGTTAAAAATCAATTGCCATTTAAGGTTGCAGATAAGATGGCTTCACTACTTTACAAAATGAAAACTGAGAGGGCACTACAAATGCATGAAAAGAAATTCGAACAATCAAAGTTTAAAGAGAGAATGTATGTAGATGATTCAGTTCAAAATTACGATGATAAAATTCAAGCTGTTGATGAATATTCTCTTACACTCAAAAAAGCTGAGATTGTTGCTGCAGCAAAAATTGCATGTGCATATTTAGGAATTCAAATTGATATTACATTTGATAGAGATATTTCAACGGCAGAAGTTTTAAAATATCAAGAAGAATTAACTAATTTTTAATCTCTCTTCTTTTAAAAATAATAAGAAAAAAAATTTTGATTTTTATAAAACTAATCTAAACCATAAGAAGTTTTTAATAATTCATAGTTTACTGCTCCAACGGTGTTTAATCTTCCAGTTCTAATGTTATTGATAGTATAAGTTGCGGGAGCAAATAAACCAGGATCAATTTTATAAAAGTCATAATTTGCTTCTTTAAAGATTATATTAAATGGTTTTCCATAGCTAGAGGATTGGTTAGCGGGTGCACTTTTTATTAGCTCAAATAAATCTGCTTCTTTTTCTTTTTCAACATCAATAGTATAGAAAACTTTACCTCCAGCTATTATAGAATCGTTAGTGGCTCCCATTGCGGTAAAATCATCCTTAGCAATTGGAGCAATTGATGCGGTTCCAAAGCCATCTTTAATCACATCTAATGGAAAATGAATTTCATGGAGTTTATGAATCCCTGTTTCCACGATTCTTGCTGCTACTTGAATTGAACCCGTTAAACAGGCAGTAGGAGCACATACAGCATATGTATTATCTAGTGCTACTTTAGATTTTTCAGACACAATAGCTAATACTTCTTCATTGGGCATCTTTCTCGTCTCAAATACTATTATAGCGCAGTTAGAATCATCAGTATAATTTAATTCATCAAAGAGTTTTTCAGCTTTAGCTTTTGCTCTTGCTGGTCCTGAGCCTAAAGATTGAAACACTACCTTCTTTTTAAGTTCTCCATCTTTTTCAACTTGTTTTTTTAATTTCACAGACCATCCCGCTAATTGAGACGCCATACATGATATAATTGGTTCTGAAGTATATACATTAACAGCAGGAAGATAATGCCCATCTAAACTAAAAGAAGCAAATTCCACAGTTCCTAAGCCACCCATACAAATTTCTCCAACTAATTTTCCACCTATCCACGAAGCATTCGTCATATCTAAGATTGTAGAACCATTACTTAATTTATGCACTTCAGCTTTATAATAATCTTTATTTTCAAAGATATCTTCAACAATTTTTAAAGCAAGATTATTTATTTTTACGTGGTGCATTATTATCACTTAAATAACAATTTTTATTGGGTATTTAAAATTAAATTCTTATTTTATTATATTAACTTAAGTTTAAATTAAAATTTTATAAAAATGGATGAATCAATTTCTAAATTAAAAAAATTAACCAATGATTTGATCAAAACTAAATCTTTTTTTTTTGAAAAACTGAACCAAACTAATTCATCCATTCATATTTTTACTCATTTAGATGCTGATGGATTGGCTTCGGGTGCAATATTAGGGAAAGCTCTGTACAGAGAGAAAATTCCATTTCAAATATCAATTCTTAAGCAATTAGAACGAGAAGAAATATTAAAAATTAAAGAACTTGTTCAAGAATATAACTACTTTGTTTTATTTTCTGATTTTGGGAGTGGCCAATACTTAGAATTGATGGATAAATTGAAATTTAATGATGAATTAAAGCCCTTTATTATCTTTGACCACCATATTCCCCAAAATGTATCCGATAAAGAAGATAATTCTATTTTTAATATATATAATGAAACCAAGCCTTGGCATATTAATCCTTATTTCTATAATATTGATGGAAGCACTGAAATTTCTGGAGCAGGATTGTGTTATTATTTTGCTAAAGCTTTAAATGAAAAAAATATAAACCTTTCCCCTATTGCTTTAGTTGGAGCAACAGGAGATATACAATATCAAGGATCTAAAAAGTCGTTTATAGGGTTTAATAAACTTATCTTAAATGATGCAATACAATTAGATCATATTGAAATGGTAAGTGATTTAAATTTTTCACCGAATAAACCATTAAACGAGGCAATTGCTTATTCAACTGACATTAACTTACCGGGTTTAACTGGAGATCCCAATAAAGTATTAATTTTTCTACAAAAATTAGGTATTTTAATGGAAAACGCAAATGGAAATACAAAAGCTCTAACTGATCTAAATCAAAGTGATAAACAAAAAATTACCTCAGCCATTATTCGATATATTTCATTTAAATTGAACGTAGATCCTAATGAGATATTAGATAAATTAATTATTAATCGCTATATTTTGAAGAATGAAATTAAGGCTTCAGAACTTCATGATTTGAATGGATTTTCTAATTTATTGAACTCATGTGGAAGAACTGATGTTGGTGGATTAGGAATTGTTGTTGCGATGGGAGATAGAGAAAAAGCATTTCAAAAAGCCCAAGAAAATTTAATTATATATAAAAAATCTATTGTTAAAGCTTTAACTTGGATCCACGAAAAGAAAAAAATTCGACATAAAGACTATATACAATATTTTTTTGGAGAAGACATTATACCTGAGAAAATTATTGGCACCATTAGCTCAATGTTAATTTTTGAAAAAAGTGATTTATTGGATACCTCAAAACCAATATTTGGATTTGCAAAAAGGGAAGATGGAAACATGTATAAAGTTTCAGCCAGAGCTGATAAAAAACTCGTGAGTGAAGGACTAAATTTATCAGAAGTGATAAGAGAAGCTTTAGAATTAACAAATCTAGAGCCATTAGGGGGGGGTCATCCACCTGCTGCTGGTACCAAAATACCAATAGATCGCGTAAATGATTTTTTAGAAAATTGTAATAAATCTGTTGAAAAACAACTTTCAAAATGAATTATAATTGAAAATTCTAAATGCTGTAAATTTCTCCAGTTTCAGGAGCAACAGAATTATAACCTTCATTGGCAAGACCTCGCGCAAATGAAGTAGTTGCCTTATCATCACCATGAATACAAAATACATACTTCGAATTATTAATAAAATTTAGATTATGGATATATTTGAATAAGTGTTTTCGATCGGCATGACTAGAAAAATCATAATAATCAACCTCACAATTTGCGTTTTTAACTATTTTTCTGTTTGGATTTTTACTTTTATTATTTGGTTGATATTCAAAAATCTTCTCATCTAATAGTTTTCTTCCAGGTGTTCCCTCAACTTGATATCCAACTAAATATATTGCAGAATTGGGGTCATCTAATAGTACTTTAACATAATTAATTGCAGCTCCACCTCTTAACATCCCAGATGGGGAAATTATAATTGAATTAGATCTCTGTGCAATTTTTTTTCGATTTTTATCAGAAACAAACTCAGTTTTTTTCATTGATTTCTTATAGTAAATGAAGTCTCGAAAAAATGATGGATAATCGTAGTATGCTACACCTACCTTTCTAGCTAATCCATCCATATAAATTTGGTTTTTTATATTATATT
>JAEOSD010000034.1 GCA_016840545.1 Promethearchaeota archaeon | reverse complement strand
AGCTATTGTAGAATTCGATAAATTAGATAAACATAAACATTATATAAATGACCTGATGGAATTTCAATTCATTTTAGGAGGGACTCAAAAAATAGCAAAAGTATATGATTTTATTCATATTCATAATATTTTAGAAGCCTTCCCGCTAAAAATTGAGAAATTTCAGGAAATCCAAAAACTACGAAAAAAGATATTAGATGTTATAGCTTCAAATCTTGATGATATCTTTCCAAAAATAAAAAATGAAAGAATTTTCTATGCTGTATCTATCTATCCAAACTTTTTTGATGATGAATACTACCCGAAAGTTCTAGTAAAACATTTTTTACCATTTCTTAACACAGAAATAATGAAAATCTTAAAAAAAAAGGGCGCTGAAAGGGCTCTCTATTATCAATATCCAGAAAAAAATATCGAACAAGGGACATTAAATCCCATCTTTCCTCATCATGTTATAAAATATGGTTTATTAAATAAGGATCGGGCGGAATTAATATTTGGTTTTACTGAAGAAGGGGTATATATTGCAAGAACATATACTTGTGATGATCCTAATTTTAAAAGAAAAATAGATGAAGAAAGGCCATTTAAAGAATTCAAAAGTAATATTTCACCTAAATTATCATTGATTATGTTAAATTTGTTAAATCTGTTTGATAATAGACATAAAAAGAATATACTTGACCCCTTTGTCGGAAATGGGACAATCTTATTATTTGCTTTACTTCAAGACTTCCAAATTTATGGTTCAGATATAGATAAGGGAAAAGTTAAAAACACAGTTAGAAACATTAATTGGTTACTGAATGAATTAGAAGAACCTATCCCTTTACTATTCACTGAAAGAATCAAATCTACAGATGTAAAATATTTATCAAATATTTTCAAAGAAAAATTTTTTGATGGGATATGTACCGAACCAGAATTAGGGCCTTTTTACAGCGAAAAACCCTATTATTCTGAGGTTAAAGAGTTAATTGAAAACAAACTAGAGCCAATTTATCAACTTGCCTTTAGAGAGGCCTATAAAGTACTTAAAGAAAATGGACGAATGTGTATTATATCTCCTATTATTGAAACTTTAGACGGCGGAGATATTCAATTAAACATTGAAAAAATTGCAAATAATTTTAATTTTAAACTTATTCCTTTATTAGATATTAACCGAATTATCAATAAATCCAATCAAAGGCTACAGTTTCGAAAAAAACAAGTAAGAATAATGATTGATGCGAAAAAAGATCAAATAATTAAAAGAAAAGTCTACTTATTTGAAAAAATTTCATAATAGAGAATTTTTATGGAGATAAAAAAAGTTTTTGATAAAATTGAGCAAATCCTTAAAGGAGAAGCCCATTTAGATGAATTAGCAAGTAAAAAGCAAGATCCATTTAAAATTTTAATATCCACAATTTTATCGGCACGAACTAGAGATACCAATACAAGAGAAGCTACTGAAATATTATTTTCAAAATATAGCACTCCACAAGAAATAGCTAATGCCGATGTAGAGGAATTAGAACGCCTTATTTACAAATCAGGATTTTATAAAGTTAAAGCAGCTCGTATAAAAGAAGTAGCTAAACTATTATTAGAAAAGTATGAGAGTAAAGTCCCAAGTAGATTTACGGATTTACTAAATCTTCCGGGTGTTGGTGCTAAAACAGCTAATTGTGTTTTAGTGTATGCATTTAAAATTCCTGCTATACCCGTAGATACACATGTGCATAGGATAAGTAATAGAATAGGTTGGGTTAAAACTAAAAATCCAAATGATACAGAGAAAAAATTAAGAGCATTAATTCCTAAAGATCAATGGATTCGCGTTAATCGTTTGTTTGTGAGATTCGGACAAGAAATATGTTCACCTAATGGTCCAAAATGCGATATTTGCCCATTGTTTGACTTCTGTCCCAGAGATTTCTCAATGGAACGAGCAATTAAGAAGGAAAAAAAATAAAAGTTAAATCTATTAATATTGATAATCTTTTTCTTGTTTTTTTTTTCTTAATAAGTATCCAAAAAAAAGTCCTCCTAATAATCCAAAAATATGAGCAAAGTAATTAATTCCTGGAGAAAATGATGATATTATAAAAAGTAACACATATACCATACCCAAAATTAATAAGCTCTTATCTTTATGTATTGCAATAATAATGATGGCAGCTCCTATCAATCCAAAAATACAACCTGAAGCTCCTAAACTTATTGTATCTAATGGTAGCAATATTAATGAAAATATATTTCCAATTAGTCCAGAAATAAAATATACTAGCAAATATGATATTTTTGTAAAGTATGTTTCTAAAAATGCTCCAAATAATAATAAACCGAACATATTCGAAAATATGTGTAATATATCTCCATGTAGAAACATAGCTGTAATGAGACGCCATAATTCATAATGATTAATGACTCTATCGTTGATTTGTGCTAATAAGAGAAAATAATCTGGTTTTATAGCAAAATTAAACGTGATGAAAATGATAATATTAATTGAGATTAAAAATAATGTAATTCTGGCTTCTTTAAAATTTTCAGCAGTTAATATAAACATATCAAGGAATTTTATGTTGTGTTGATAAATGGTAGTTTATAATATTTTAATATAAAAAGATATAATAATAATAAGATTTATCATTATTTTGTTGATTATCGTGGAGAGAAAAAAAGTATTCTATTCAAAAATTCAGCTCTTATTATCATTATTATATAACGGTTATCTTAAAGACATTCGACTTTTTAAAGCCTTCTTAGATGTACAATTGGAAAAGTTTGTCCCAAAAGAAATTTTACCCTCAGTAAAGATTTATGATGACGCACCAGTTCTTTTTTACTATGAAAGAGAACGTCCTGAAAATTTAAGAACAATTTCAGCACCTCATATGATTACTATTATGCTTCAAAATTTAATCTTAAAAGAAAATGATGACTTATTGATTTTAGGAGCAAAGAGTGGCTACATAGCAGTTTTAGCACATAAATTAGCCCCCAGAGGAAAAATTGTTATCCTTGAGGCAAATTCACGAATTGCAAAGATTACTCAAAAAAATTTAAAACATCTTGGATTGAATGAAAATATAAAGGTTATCGTGAAAAATCCTTTAGTTGGTATGCCAGAGATGGCTCCCTGGAAAAAAATCTTAGTAACAGGTGCTATTAAGCAAGAAAAAATTTATCCATTATTAAATCAACTTGATCATGAATACGGTGTTTTATTTGCACCGATTGGAGAGGAATTTATACAAATCTATACTCAAATTTTAAGATTAAATAATGATTTCTATGGAAAAAAACATCTTTCAGTAAGATTCACCCCTTTAATTACCCAGATTCAGTTAGATGAATTGAAATTAGTTACAGATATTGAGGATTTTGATGAGAAAAATGCCACTAATGATTTGAAAAAAAGTGAAAACCGAATTTCAGTAAAATATGCTAAGGACATTATTGAAAAGCTTAATCTAGACCCGATATCACAGAGTCAATCACTTGAGATAAAACCCAGAAATATTTTCATAGCTTTTTTAGAAAATATGTATAATACGATAAAAATTTTAAAAGAAGATCAAGACTTGGAGCAATGGACGAATTTTATTGAAAATTCTGAGACACTAATGGAGATTTTTAATAAATATAAAAGAGGAATTAAAATTAACCTAAGAAAAATTGAAATTTCATTAAATCAAATTAAATCATATAATTTAGCTATGAAACAAATTGAATTTGATAAAAATATAATAACAAATGAGTTTCTAGAAAAAAAAATTGAAATTTCACAGAAATATATCGAAGAACTTGCAAAGTTACAACAATATATTGAAGATCAAATAAATAAAATTAAAGAAATTTAATTCAATCAGATACTCCTTTTTTTTTAAAGATTTTCTTCGAGGAATTTCAATACCTCTTTCATGAAATCAGGCAAATCATCTGGTTTTCGAGATGTTATTAAATTATCGTCAACAACAACGGATTTGTCTTCAAATTTTGCACCTGCGTTTACCATATCATCTTTAATAGCAAAATAACTTGTTGCTTTACGATCCTTTATAATTTTAGCAGAAATAAGAACCCACCCTGCATGACAAATTGCACCAACTAACTTGTTTTGATCATTAATTTTGGCAACAAAATCTAATACATCTTTTTCCCTTCTTAGATAATCAGGATTTTTAGTGCCACCAGGGATAATTACCCCGTCGTAATCATCAACCTTTGCTTCTCTAACCAATTTATCTGGCTTCAGAGGATATCCATGCTTTCCTTTTATTTCTCTTCTATGTAAACTAATTATTTCTGTATCAAAACCTGCTTCCTTCAATCTTATTTTAGGATATAACAATTCTGCATCTTCAAAACCATCAGTTGCAAGAATAGCGATTTTTTTAGCCATTTATTTCACACCTCATTTATATATTAAATAGGATAAACTTTCTAAAGAAATTTTTTTTTGAGAAATGTTTTTATAAAATTAATTTCAGGTGGATTGTGTAATTTAATTTTTTCATAAAGGCGATGAGCTTCGCGATTATTAGGTCTATTTAGTTCTATTAAGTTAATTTCCTAAAACAAAATTCAACATTCCTATATAAATTACAATTAAGGAGATAATTATTAATAAATAACTATATGGAGGGGAAAATAGGCGAAAGGGAATCTTTTGTTTATATCCAAGGTATTCTTGTCCAAAATTAGGTATAAGGATATATTTTTCTTCTAAGATACAATGGAGTTCTAGAAGTACAGTAAGAATAGGGATAAAGAGGATTGCTAAGAAAGAATCAAAAGCAAAACTACAACCCATGAATATTAATACCCAAGATAAATAGACAGGATGTCGAATCACTGAGTAGATGCCTGTTTTTATTAATTTTGATTCCTTAACATCAATCACTTTAACTTTATATCTTTTCATTGCCATTGAAGCAATTCTGATACCAATAATTATAAAAGTAATTCCTAAAATCAAAAACCAAATCCAGATTTCTTGAAAGTAGCTAATATTTTCGTTAAAAATAAATTGTAATAAGCTAGAATTGATGATTAGTATAGGGAATAAAGAAAAGATCCAGAGTATTGGGAAGATTTTTTTGTAATATCTCTTTATTTTGGCAGATAGATTCTTAATTTTGATGAAAATCGTCCAGTACAATATTAAATTAATTGAAAATAATATTTCAAGGATGATCGTAGGAATTATCAATACACATGTCCTATTTTTGATATTTTATATTTAAATTTTTGAGTGATTTAAAGAATATTTAATTCTTCTTAAATTTTTAATTCATAAAAGAAGCTTCCTGAATAAAAAATAAAAAAGGAAATTTAAAAAGTGACTAATGAAATCCTAGGCATATCTATCTTTAAATTCCTTTAATTTAGTTAAAATTTCATCCCTCAATGACCCAACAATAACTTTATCTGCTGAATTTGTTCTTATTTCCCTTGCAAATTGCATAAACTGATGTAAGACGGGACCAGGAGGAATTTTATCTCTCATTCCTTCAATAAACATACCTAAATTATTCCCAGTTATTGTTTGATCTATCTTTTTAAAGATAGTATTAAATAGCTCATGAATTACTGCTTTCTTTTCTAAGCTTATCTCACTGACTTCTGTTTCAGTAAAAGAAGATGATTCTAATTTTTGACTAGATGTTTCTGAAGTTTGATCTAGACTCTCTCTGCCCTGAACAATAACATCAGGCTCGTATCTTGGATACTCTCCTTGACCTGAACAGCTATAATTGAGAATAAATGAATCACTTCCTTTTAATTCGGCTATTTTAACTTGTAACTCTGATTCTTCTCCTAATTGATTAACCTCATAAGCATCAATTTCGATTTGTGATAAATTGAAACCCCTAGGAATTTTATCTTTAATAATAATATTTTCTAATTCTACATTTCCTTTATTCTGGATACGAACAGAAACTGAAAATTCTCCTTCAGATATCCCAGGTTTAATACTTTTGAGAGTTTTTAATTTACGCTTAACATATTTGACTTTTATTTCAGGTTCATCTATAGGCTCATCTACATAATACTTTCCCTCCACGGGGCTATTAACTTCTATTTTTACTGGTGTTTTATATAGAGTTTCAGTAGGAGGCCTTGGATTTTTCGCAACTAAAGGGTACTTTATGTTTAATTTAGAATTTGGTAGGAATTGATCTGATAAATTAAAAAGCTCAATAGTAATTGTATGTTGTGTTTCAGGATTCTGATCACTAGGATTAATCTCTATTTTATTAGTAAAATCAGTTCTTGAACTAATATCTATATCCTGCAAATTTATTGCGATTTGACTGAGTAAGGGACAAATAAAGTCTTGAGGGATATTATCTATGATTCTTATGGAATTAATAATAGAACTTCCGTTATTAGCAATTATATTTTCAATTTGAACATTAGTATTAGCGTATGCATCAACTACTGGCGGATTAATAATTTTTTCTATAGCTGCGCTTAACACGGGATAAATAGTAGATTCTTTATTTATTTCACCAAAAACTCTTGTTATAACTACAAATAATGGAGTGAATTCGATGGTTGAGCTTAGTTCAGGAACATCTTTTGAATCGACTTGAAAATTATATGTCCATGATTGTTCAGGATTTAATAATCGATTAGGTGTTTGAGATACTACAGTCTCTGCTCCAGTAATTATTTTATGCATCACTTTTACATCTTCTAATTTTACTTGAAATTCTGACTCATTTATGAATTCAACTTCACAATCCCAGGAACCAGGTTGAGTTCCTTCATCTCTATCAATCCCACTCATTGAATCTGTAAGTCCACGAATTTCTGGATTTAATAATGTTAACTTATAATTATTAATTAAGTACGAGATATTTAATGTACCAAGGGCTTTTTTCTCTCTATCTTTAACATTAACGCTACAAAAGAGAGTTAATTCAGCAGATTGGTTGCCATCTAAATTTACAATAACCCATTCTAGGGTTCTGCTTTCTAACTCTTCCTTTACTCCAGCACTTCCTACATTTGGCGCTTTAATTTCAATCTCTTGGATGAAACTAGGAATTTCCCGACTTAATTTAATGTCTGATATTGGAATTTCTAAAGGATTAGTTAATGTAATTTTTATACTACTTTTATTATCACTTTCAAAAAGAAAAACATTGTTTAGTTTATCATTAATATCTCTATGTGTATCAAATGTTTCATTAACAATCAATGAAGATTGTTTTAAATTTTGTATCTCATAATCTTTATTATATTCTTGTGAAGGATTAAGTATTCCAACATTAAGTTCTCTTGAACCTATCGTCGTATTAACAATTTCCTTTAAATCACACGTTAAATTCCAGAGCCTACTTTTATTTGAGGGATTTTTTACTGATAAATTTCCACTAGCTTTAATTTCCTTAAGATTTAGAGAGCCATCTAATACTATTTTTTCGTTTTCAGTAATATCTACAATAATTAAATCAGACATTTTTATGACTTGATATTTTTTGATTTGCTATAGCCATAATAGCTAAATAATAAAAAGATAGACTTTGTAAATATAAATTTTAGGAAATCTTTTAATATTTTAGGAGATCTTTTAATATTTTATTTGGATTATTATATTAATTTGGTGGCACAAAACAATAATTATTTCTGGTACGTCATCGAAACTTTTAATAAATTAATGAAATCTGCAATTAAGGGGCCTGATTGTACTAATCCTAATAATTGCAATGGTGCTTGTTGTTCTATAAAAATTGATGTTCCTAAAGTTTTAGCGAAGGAATATATCAAAAGAAATTATGCAACTAAGGATGATTTTATTAGAAGTAATGTTTTCTCGTTTGAGTTAAGATTTGATATTAAAACTGGAAAATGTTTTTTATTCGATAAAGAATTAAATGGATGTAAAGTTCATAACTCTGGAATAAAACCACCTCAGTGTTGGATATATCCTACTAACTTTTCAAATCCAAAAAAGGAGTTAATTAGCTGCAAGAAACTATCAGGTTGGAAGATCATAAATCCTCTGAATGCTTTAGAAGCGGAAAAGTTATTAGAAAAATATAATTTCTTGTGTAGTGTTGAAGCTAAAAAGGAAATAAAAGAACTAAAAAAGCGATTAGGTAATAACTTTTTGCTTGAAAATAACGAAATTTTGAAGCTGTCAATAATGGCTACTGCACCTAGTAAGTTAGGAGGAATTATAGATAAATGGGATAGTTTTGATATTCTTCTAGCTGAAGGTTTTTCTTTACAAATGAAGAAATTTTGTCTTAAACATAATAAGGAATGCCATTATCTTCCAAATAACTTCATAGAATGTATTTCTATATGTAATATAATTGCAGACCAGTTAATTTTATACCTACAACTTAATCTTCCTAACTTTATAAAACAAGAGGGAGCTGATGTCAATGGCGAATATCCATTGTTTAAACTATTTAAAATCTCTAAAATTGTGAATACTTAATAAGTATTGTCAATCTATGTTTTCTGTCGGTAGAATAGCATGATTTAATTCATTTTTTTAATTAGATATATGGGCATATTATGGGCATATTACATATTTTTATGATTGTTGGCGAGAATTATACAAATAACATTTAAATAGTACATAAACGATCTATTTAAATAAAAAATTTCGTGATTTCATGATATTAGGAGATTACCCTTTAGCTGAATTAGCAGAGAAAGTATTCTCTGAAAAATATAAGTATGTTAATAATCCTCAAAAGTTAAAAGGACAATCAGGAAAATTATGGGACTTCAACGCTGTTGTAGATAACGGAAAATATGGAAAGTATGGAATATTCATTCGTGATTGGAAAAGGGAAATCTCTATAACCCAATTACGGCAACTTCATAAGGCTTGTATTGATGTTCCTGAAATTGAGGGAGGAATTATGGTCTGTAATATCGCAACCGATTTTGCCCGAGATTACTCTACTCAATTTGGAATTCAGCTCCTCAGCAGAGGCCATTTAGTATCAAAACTAAGAAATCGAGAATTTCAGTTTTAGAATGAACTCTTTATTAACAAGTTTAAGCAATTTCTAAATGCCACAATAATGTGATTATTAAATTGTTTATAGTAATAGACTGGAAATATTAATATTTTCTAATTTAAACCCAATAATAAACTTCTTTAATTTTAGAATATATTTACTTCAAAATAATTTCTTTAATTGCAATGGTGAATTTTATTGGTTTCTCGGAGAGTAAACGATATTGAATATGCAATAAGGGATATTGCTTTAATCGCAAATGAAGTTAAAAAAAGTGGGAAAGAGATTCTTTCTCTAAATATAGGTGATCCTGTATTATATGATTTTAAAACTCCAGATTTTATTTCTAATGCACTTGCAAAAGCTAGTTTGGATGGAAAGAATTTTTATGCTGATTCATTAGGTGTATTAGAATTAAGAGAAGAAATTAGTAAATATCTAAACAATAGACACAATCTTGAAGTAAAAAGTGATAGTATTGTTATTACTACAGGCGTAACGGAAGCAATCTATTTTCTCTTAGCAGCTTTGATTGAAAAAAATGATGAGTTTCTTATACCTGGTCCAACTTATCCTTTATATATTAATAATACGAAATTTTATGACGGTATACCTGTAGAATATGAACTAGATGAGAAAGATGATTGGGATCCTAATATAGATGACTTAAGAAAGAAGATAACTGAAAAAACTAAAGGAATTTTAATATGTTCCCCAAATAATCCTACTGGAGTGTTATATAGTGAAAAAAGAGTAAAAGAAATCATTGATTTAGCAGGTGAATTTAATTTACCTATTTTATCTGATGAAATTTATGAACAAATTACTTATGAAAGAGATTTTGTATGTCCAGCTTCTCTAAGTAAAGATGTACCAATAATAGGTATGAATGGTTTTTCTAAAGCACATCTCATGACTGGTTGGAGATTGGGCTATATTTATTATCACGATCCTGAAAATAAATTATCTGAATTAAAAGAAGGAATTGCTAAGTTGGCTAGAGCTCGCCTTTCAGCTAGTACTATTGCTCAATATGCTGCAATTGAAATTTTTAAAACAAAAAGTAATCATACACGTGAAATGGTTACTAAATTAAGAGAACGTCGTGATTATGCATATAAAAGATTGAGACAAATTGAAGGGATTAATTGTGTTAATGCTAGTGGTGCTTTTTATTTATTTCCGAAAATAGAACTTCAGGAGTTCAATAAGTGGAAAAATGATAAAGAATTTGCCATCGGCTTACTTAAAAAAAAAGGTGTTTGTAGCGTTTTTGGTTCTGGATTTGGAGAATTTGGAAGAGGTCATATCAGAATAACATTTTTACCAAATGTAGAAATCCTTGAGAAAGTATTCAATCTCATCGAAGATTACTTAAAGTAAAAGTCAGAATCTATCATCCAAAGCAATTCCACAATTAAAACAGTATCTTTTCAAAAGATTTGGATAAATATATTTCTTAGTATTAATATAACGTTTTAAAATTTTATTTAAATTAGTATAAATATCTGAAAACATGTAATTCTCTATAGAAATCAACTTTAATTTAGCCTTTTTGTATAATTTGATTTTTTCCTTTTTTCTTTTCAAATAATTTTTTCCATGGAAGCCCCAGTACTCGATATAAATGTCATAATCCGGTAAATACCAGTCACATTTAACTGGTTTTTTCAGGATCTTAATTTTCTTTTCATAGATATGGTTAAAACCAAGGATATACAAGTAATTATCAATGATTAATTCACCCTTAGATTTTACGATATGACCATCAAGAGTTTTAAATTTTGATGTTGACTCTGTTTTTCGAGATTTTTTATTCCTCTCTATGAGTTTTTTCACAGTATAATAAACTAATATAAAAATTAAAACGGAAATTATTCCGACAAAAATGAAATAGCCCCAAATACTATGCATAAGTCAATTATCCCCAAATATTGAATTTCAAATGATTTCTATTCTGATCATGGTCTTCTAGTATTTAAATGTAGCGAGTGAGAGTATAGTGGTAATTTATGAGATTTAGTCTTAAAAATAATAATAATGAAATATAAACGAATATTCCAAGCTTATAATGAATAAAGTATTTAGATCTTAAATCAAAAAACCTTAATGATAAGTTATGTTTTATAAAGAAAAGTGTACTATCTGTGGAGAGTGTTTATCAAATTGTCCTTATTTATCATACTTAGAAGAGAACGCGAAAATTGAATTTGAAAAATTAATAATTGGTAATGATTCTCCAGTAACTTCAGAGTGTATTACATGTGCTGCTTGTAATATGTTTTGTCCTGAAGGTGCAAATCCTTTCGATTTAATTAATCAAAGGCAAGAAGAAACGGGTACTTTTAAAACCACAGATGATTGGTTAGGTATGATGAAAATGGCTTCCCGAATGCCATCACAAGTGATAAAAGGTGATCCTAATAAACCAACTTTAAGTTTATGTACTGTTGGTGATATATTACCCGGAGTTATTACGGGTCAGTTATTTGAGGGGTTAACAATCCTAAAAGGGGGAGATTATTTCTGTTATTTTGGATGGATTCATGGAGGGAAACCCAGTGTGGTAGAAAAGAATGCTCAAAAATTTGTAGATAACCTTGCTAAAACTGGTGCAAAAGAGATAATACTATACCATGATGATTGCTATGCAATGTTGACAAGCAAAGTAAAAGAATTTAACATACAATTACCATTTAAGCCAATTCATATTATTGAATATTTAAAAGATTTTGTTATTGAAAACGAAGATCGGCTAGAAAAATTAGATCTCAAAATTGCTTACCAGCAACCATGTGCATCAAGATATAATTTTGATAAATATCAAGTATTAGACGAGCTTCTTGAAATAATTGGAGTTGAAAGAGTGGATAGGAAATATGATAGAGAGAATGCGCTTTGTTGTGGGGGTGTTATTGCATCAATGACCAATAAATCAAAAGAAGAAGCCAATAAGTGGAAAATGAAAAATATATTGGATGCAAAAGAAGGCGGCGCTGATGCTTTTGTTTTTCTATGCCCAATATGCGTCCTTAATCTTAGGACTAGAGCTAAAACCCAAGGGATGGAACCATATATCCTAAGTAATCTTGTACGTTTAGCTTTAGGAGAAACTCTAACTCATGGAGGAGCAGGAAAAATATATTAAACTTGTTCCCTTTTCACTTTTGTTTGATGATTAATCTTTTGGAAGTTGTAGATATCTGTTACGAATGAATCGAGATTCTTATCGTGAGATATGATAAACATTTGAGTCGTATTGAGTTTTTCAAAAATATCTTGCATTTTATTTATTTGTTCTTGGCTAAAACCATCTGTTGGTTCATCTAAAATAAGCAAATCCTTTGTTTTTACTTCCTGATATCTTTCATTAATAATTTTATCTAATGCTAGTCTATATGCTAAGGATAAAGCACTTTTTTCGCCACCTGATAAGTCTCGAAAGGGTGATTCATATCCGTTTACCATAATAATAGGCTCAAAATCTTCCAGTCTTATCTCTACTTCTATATTATCCTCTTCAACCAAGGTACCAAACCACTCTTTGAAATATTCATTAAATTGTCTCGCACTAGCTGAAATAATTTCTCTTTCAATATCCCTTATAAGAATTTGAAAATCCTCAGTAATCCAATTTCTTAAATCAGTTAGAAATGCAAGTTTTTCTTGAAGATTCTTTTTCTCTTTTAGATTTTTATTTAACTTATCTAATTCAGTAGTAAGAATTTTCAACCTAGCAGTTTCAGCACTTAAACTCTTTTCGATTTCAGATTTCTCTGATTTTATTTTTTTTATCAGATTTTTTTGGTTTGATAATTTTAAATTCAATTGGTTTTCATAATCTTTAAAATTTTTTAAATCTGTTATACCGTATCTCTTCAAGATTTTCTTTATTTTTTCTTGAGATTGCTTAATTTTTTGTTCTAATTGGTTAATTAATTCTTTAAGCTTATCCTCTCTTTTTCTCTTTTCTGCAATTAATCTTGATAACGATGCTATTTTAGTTTGATTAATAGTAAATTCTCTTAAATTTTTTAGATTTAGTTCAATATTATTCATTTTATAAAGTAATTCATCGATTTCTTTTGAGAAATTTTCTATTTTTTTGTTAGTATCCTTAAGTTCAAAATTAAATCTCTCCTTTTCATGGATTTCTTGGCCACACAATGAGCACTTGCCTTCTTTAAGAAGAGTATTGATGTTGTTTATCTTTTCTTCTAATATTACTTTTTGCTTTTCTTTTTTTGATTGATTTTTCCGATGCTCTTTAATTTGTTCTTCAAGCTGTTCTTCTGTTAAGTCAATATCAAGTTTTAATTTAGGTAAACTATGCAATTCTCGTTCTAAGGCTAAAATCTCTTGTAATAAAATTTCTTGCGAATTTTCATTTTCTTTTTTAGAAATATTTGATTCTTCTACAATATTATAATAATTATTAATTTCTACTGATTTTTTTGAATATTCATTTACTTCTGATTGAAATGTATCGACTTGTTGTTCTACTCTTTCTAAATCTACAATTGATTCTGCTAAACTAGCCTCTATTTTATTAACTATTTTTAGTTGCTCATCTATTTCCTTTTTTTTTTTATTGATTAATAAATCAGGATTTCCAATAGAATCGATATAAATTTTCGTTTCCTTTATACTACTATAGAGAAATTCATTTAAAACACCAATATTCTTAAGAGCAATCTCATATTTTTCTATACCAAAAACATCTTTCAATATTTCAAATCTCTCTTCTGGTTTTGCTTGTAGGATTTCCTTTACTTGTTCTTGTGGCGTATAGACAGTATATCGAAATAATGGAATTTTTTGGGCATTCTCATATCGCGTTATTGAATAATTTAGAAGTTTCAAAATTTTTCTTCTTAAATCAGTAGGAGCATATGATGTTTTTGAGAGATTGCTTCCTGAATATTCAGTAATTGACCCTTCTTCTTGGGAAATAGTACTTTTTTTATTTTTAATGGTTCTCTTCAAATTGCGTTTTATTGTATATTTCTTATTGTCAATTAAAAATGTTAATTCTACAGTTCCTCTATTTTCTCCCCTTCTGAGAAGTGAATCTCCACTTAATTCTGCTGCGGTTAAAGTACCAAATAATCCAAATTCTATAGCTTTTAATAGGGAAGATTTGCCACTTCCAATATCCCCATAAAAGAGCATGGTAGAGGGGGGAAATTCTATTTCTAAATTTTTTATACTTCTAATGTTTTTAAGTTTCACAGATTGTATAATCATTTCACTTATTTCCCTCCTTTTCTAATTGGAAGATACTTTTAAAATTAGTAATTAAATTATCGTCATATTCTTTTACTTTTGTCCCTTCTTCTCTTTCTTTACCTATAATAGATAATAAATTATGAATTTTATTTTCTAAGTCTTTTTTGCTTACATTTTTAATATTTATTTTTTGAACATGTTCATGAATTAATATGTTTTCAATTTCTTCATTACTTTTTCCAGTAGGAACTCTAACAGAAGTATATTCTTCAGAAGAAAGTGCTACTTTATTTATTAATATTTCATAAGCATTATTTTTTTTTAATAAAAGCGAAATTTCATTGGTTTTAATTTCATAGGGTTTACCGGACGATAACCTACCATAAATACGGAGCGTTACGACTTTGTCTTTTACATTAAGATTTTCCAACTTCTCTTTAAGCATATTTTGTACTTGTAAAGAAGTTTTATTGTCACAATTAAAATCAATTGAGATTACACACTTAATTTTTAAAGGAATAAATTGAACATTGAAATCAGCTTTTTGTGTATTATGCTCAATATCTCCTGAGATGATACAAAAGCCACCATATTTATATTGTTCAAGCTCTCTAAAATTAGTTGGGCTTAATGCTCCAGGATATATAGTTTTAGTTTTGTTCGTGATCTCTATAAGGTTTTCTTCTCTTAATTCTCTGGGAACTGTTTTATGAAGATGTCCCCCAGCATAATAATGAAAATTAGAGGGCAAAAGTGATTTAGGAGCAGATGCCATATCTTTAAATTCAATGGGTTTCAATTCACTTAACATAGTATGAAGGATAAAGACTTTAATTCCTTGCTCCTTCTCAAGATTATCTCTATATAAATTTCTATAATCTTCAATCTCTAAACTCCTTTTTCTTGCTCTTAATCCTACCAATTTAATATTAGTTTTTGGATCTATAGTAAATTTAAGTTTTAATTTACCATTAGGTAATAATTCTCCTCGAGAAACATTATTAAATAATCCAGCAGTTATTAATGGTCTGATTATTGTCTTATTTGAAGGAGAAAAATCATGAGATCCCATAATACCATATACGGGAATTTCATGATCTCTTAATTTTTTTAACTCCTTAACTGCTAAATCTATTACATCTACTTTTGGATTACTAACGTCAAAAAGATCTCCACTAATTATTACAAAATCTACATTTTCTTCAATTATTTTATTAATGGCTGTTTCAAAAGCAATATATCCCAGAGTATTTAACCTCTCATTTCTCCAAGCACCTAGGTGGCAATCAGCTAAATGAGCAAACTTTACTTTCATAGGCACTAACTTAAATAATGTTTTGTTCTATATAAAGAAAAACAAATATCTATGAGAATCCAGGTGTTATTTTCTTTATCTTTTTTTCAGGTTTTATACTGACTTTTATCAAATCATCAAATAGTGGAATTATTATTGGAATTGCAAATTTGGTAAAATTAGAGGTAATAATTGCTTCGCCGATGTCTAAACTTGCAATAGTTTGGCTATCATCTGATAAATCTTGAGCAGAGCTTTCTATTAACGTTCGGCGCTCTGGTCCCATTTCATTACCAAGTATTATTTTAGTATTCATATTGGCAAGAATTTCTCTAGGTATTAGGCTTGGTAATTGAGTAATTCCAATTAAACCAATCTTAAATTTCCTACCTTCTCTTGCTATTTTACCAAAGACATTTTCTTTAGCTTCTAATGCCTTGATACCAATAACTCGAGGAGCTTCTTCAAGCACAATAGTGATGACAGGTTTATTTTCTAATTTATCATTGAATTTATAATTCTTATATCGATTAAAAATACTCTCAACAATAATAGTTGCAATAAAAATTTCTTCATTTCCTGAAAATAATGAACTATCAATAATTACTGTCTTTCCATCAATCAAGAAATTTATAATATCTTCAATTGTGGATTCAAAACCACTTAAAGAGAAAATCCCTTTTTCAATTATATTTCCATCATCATCAAAATCAAAATCTAATAAAAGAGTTAACTTTCTTCTTAAGACATCGATGGTGGTGTCTTTGATACCAAATTTTTCATATTTAACATCCTCATCAAAAATTTTTTTTATCCATTCTTTTTTGAACTTCCTAAAATAAGTTATTAATGCATCACTTTGAGGTTGAGAAATATCTATACTACCTAAAACATGGCTTGGAAATAGATATTGAACATTAAATTTTAAATCTAATTTCCCAGAAATGTTTCTTAATGTATAATAAATTACATATTCAGAACTTTTTGGATGATCCTTAAGACCCTTCACCTTTGGAGTGCCATAATATTCATTATGAGGATCAAAAACTAATTTTCCACAAGAATCATTTTCAATAATATTATAAAGAATAACCTTAACTAAATTTGATTTACCTCTACCAGTAGTCGCAGGTATTAAGACGTGATGTCGTAGGATTTCAGAAGCACTAACATTAACATCTATATCTAATGTTTTAGAACCAGATCGAACTTTTCCTAAAGTAATTGGATCTTCAATACTCATTTCTTCAAAAAAATGTAAATGCTCTTCTCTAATTTCAAATAGATCTCCAAAGAATTGAGGGAGCTTTTTTGGTAAATATAAACCATTATCTCTAACCTTTATTAAAGGTTTTGCTAATGCTAAAACATAATTTCTCAATTCTGGTTCATATATCTTAAGATCTACATCTTCTCTCTCTAAGCCGTATCCAGCAATTAGTTCTAAAGATGTATCTGGAATTTGACTACCATAATATAAATCCTTAATTTGATATATTGAATAATCATCTTTGTTCTTTCCAGCTACAAATAATTGCCCTAATTCAAATTCTTCATCAGATTTTTGCCTTAGTATAAGTCTCACAAAAGAACCAGAAACAAAACTTCCGATTTTTTTTCCTAAATTAGTCATATTAATTATACATCTCTCATTTTCTTATTTTATTTAAAATATCATGAGCGTCTATGGAGCGTAGACGTGGTAATATATATTTGTTGAAAATATCCTTATCAAATTCAATTAATAACTGTATTTTGTAAGATTCGACTTCCTTTTTTGAGATTCTTGCTAATTGGTCTACCTTTATTAAACCATAAGGATAACCTAAAAATGTAGGATCATTTGAATTATTAGCAATATTGGATATTATAATTTCTCTTTCTTGTTTACTTAAATTATTAGATTGCTCAATATATATATCAAATCGAAAAGAATAAGGTGAGTCCTTATTAAATTTGACAAAGAAAAGATCTGCTTGATTATCAACTCTTGTAATTTTTTTAATTGGGTAATAATACCATGGATCTTTAGAAAATTTTGAATTACCTATTAGATTTATTTGGAAATTTAAGGAATCTCCACTTTGGTTCAATAAACGACATGACTTTGAAAGCCCTGTGATATATACATTTTTATTAATCCCTGCGGAATACACTTCATTAGCTAATCTAATCTCTTTGGGGTAACCAGTTTGTAATGAGCCATCTCGAATAAAAATATCTCCTTTACCCAATTCATTGAGAATGAAGTCTTTTGCATATGTCCACTCAGTAAAGCGCATTGCTATTCCACCATGATTTTCAATTGGCATCAAAAACTTACCTTGCATTCTAATTGAAGGATCTTTTAAGGGAATCACTATTTCTTTTTGAGGTAGATAATTGCTATAATTACTTTCTTTTGGAAAAAGAGAAGTTCTAAAAATAATATCGTCATTATCATTCTTTTCAGAAATGGTTGCTGAATAGAATTCAATAATAGGTGGTAATTTTTCGGGGGCATTTAATTTTTCCGAATCTAAAATTATTCCAGCAACTCGGCATATACTAATGTTAAAATCAGAGCCTTTTATTAGAGGTTCAGTACCGCCATCTACAAAACCTAGTTTTCGGTTATCTTTTACTTCAGGTATTTTGAAAATCCTATCATCAGAAATGACAAAGGTCTTTTCGCCCTCTTCAATAGTTAAAGCGGATTCTTCTTCCTTAAAATCTTTTTTATGATTTTGTATAAATCTTATACAACTACGAAGAGCAGAGAATTTTTCAGTTCTTTTCATCTTAAAATAATGAATTTTCTGATATTTTCAATTTAACTGTTATTCACTTATATATTACAATAAGATTTGTTCAAAATCTTTAAAGTTATATATTATAATCTTAATAATGTATCAAACATCTGATTTTTAAAGCTAAAAGAGTGTTGAAATTTAAAAATTTTTAAAATCACCTAAAAGATTATTGAATTAGAGTATCTGTTTCTAAATAATAGGTTAATAACTTAGGTTAGCTTTACTCAATATTATGAAAAATATATAAAAAAAAAGAGAAATTGATGTTTTTTTGCTTGACTGGAGAGAATAACAATTCTCTATTAGTTTACTTTGGAGGTGCTAATACGATCTCAATGCTTGAGACGTTATTATTTTGACCATTTTCACCTTCTAATTGTTCAGTGGAGAGCTTTATATCTTTGTATTCTGTACCTTTTAAGAATCTATTTCTTAAAATCTCACATACATCTACTGCATGAGAGATTGCTCTTCCACGGGCCTTAACGGTGCAGTCTTCACCCTTGTTAAGGATCATCATAGTCGCCATTACATAATTCATGGTTGGACGGCGACCAACAAAGACTGAATTTGCTTCTTTTGACATGTTTATAACCTCTCTGTTTTTTTTGTTTTATTTTGTTTAATTATTAGTTTTTTTGTTTGTAAGTATGGATGTTTTAATCGTAATTATTCAATTACGAGTAATAACATATCTTTTGAATATTTGATATCATAAAAATCTTATTATACATTTAATAAAGATTTTTAATACTATAATTCCATAGAAAGCGGTATATCTATAATTTTGAAGAGCTAATATTTAATCAGCTTCCTCAGTTTTAGGTTCTTTTTTTTCTTTTTTTTCTTTTTTGTCATCTTCCTTTAGAATATCTCGTATAATACTAATAATAAGAACCACAGAAATAATAATAAGTAATGGTATTAATAAACCTGAATCAGTGAGCACGATTTTTACCCAACCAATATAAGGTATTCGTCCACATACAACTCCATAGATTTTATAGTCTGGAACCCAATATGGAATCGGGTAGCCATCAATATGGGGATTAGTCGCATCATTATCACCTTTGGTTTGAAATTCCCAACGACTTCTGTTCACATTATATCTTTTATTCACAACCCGGTGTACTACAGGCTCCACTGGTGGTGAGAGCCAAATACCATGAGCATCAAATACTATGATATCACCATTTTTATCTTCAACACTACCATTCCTAATATCAGCAGGATTGACACCCTTCACAAAGAGTAAATCCCCTTCGTTTAAAGTAGGCTTCATTGAACCAGATACTACAACAACTATCGGAGTTTCAGTATTTAAGGCAACTTGTAGTATGAAATAGATTAGAAATGAGCCAAAGAGAGCAGTACAAATCATAACTATTGCGATTATTACTTTCTTTTTAGAGATAGGTTTCTTTTCTTTCTTAGGAATTGTTTCTGAGCTGTTCTCTTTCATAATACAAATAATTTATATTTCCTTTGTCTAAATAAATAAATATGGAAATTTAAATTTTGTTTAATAAGAAAATAATTTTTCAGATTTTCTATAAAGTGTTGAATTTCTGAAGAAAATAATAATATCATTAATTTCCTCTGTGAGTTTTAGAATATATCAATTATTTTATCTTTTCATTTAAAAAAATTCTATTGAAAAAATAAATTGAATTGATCAAAGTGAGATAATATTTTATATAATCACATCTTAATCTTTAGATATTAGAAGATCGTTTCGATCATAGGTATTAATTTTTAGGGTAAGGTTGAAAAGTATGTTTATGGAGAATCCTGTTTTAAAAGATTACATAATCAATGATATCATAAGAGAAATAGAAGATCATGGCTTTAAAATTGAAAAAGTGTATGTAGAACATTTTATTGAAAATTTTCAGGAAGAATATCATCGATTACCAAAAAAGAATGAAATAAATTCTATTGCAAAGAGTTATATTAAAATTATAAAAGATGAAAACAAGGATCAGTTTATTAAAGTACCAACTGAAACAGACAAAAGCCTTTCTGAGCAAATGGAACCGGTTATTAAAAATTTTATAGAAAAAAAGAATTTAATAAAATCAATTGCAAGTAAACCTATTTTTAAATTTTCTGGAGAAATACTAAAAATTCCTAAACCAGAAGGTCGAAGAGTATGTCCGATCTGTGGTGATGAAAGCTGGTTTAAAATTCATGAAACTATAGATAAAAGTTATATTATATGTGATTATCCACGTATTTATGGTAAAAAATATTCTTGTTCAGGTTGTGGATGCCAATGGAGAGAAGGGTAAAGCTTTTCTCTCATAACTAGTTTTTTTAATATTATACCTTTATTTAAATAAAGATTTAAATAGTTCAATATTTAAATTTATATTACTAAATAATCTTAGGTTTTTTTATGGACGCAGAACATGCGATTATTTTTAATCCAATTGCTAATAAAGGTAAAGTAGAAACAGATATTGGAATTGTAACTAAATATTTAGATGATTTAAACGTTTCATACAAACTATACTCAACTGAATATCCTGGTCATGCTATTGAATTAGCTAATAGTCTTGCCAAAGATGGTTATAGAGTGATAGCCGCTGGTGGAGATGGAACTGCAAACGAGGTACTTCATGGAACGATAATATCGAATTCAGGAGCGCTTTGTGGATTTATTCCGATGGGTTCTGGAAATGATCTTCCTGCTGCGGTAGGATATAGAGCAGATATTAAACGAGCATGTGAAATTATAGCTGAGGGATATTCAAGTAAATGTGATATTGGATTTGCATTAACTGATGATGAAGTCGAAAGATACTTCCTTGGGATTGGGAGTCAAGGATTTGATTCTGAAGTTGCTCGAAGATCAAATGAAAATAAAGAAAAAGACTATAATTTGATAATTCTTGACCTATTAAGATCATGGGAAAATAAAGAAATTATCGTTAAAATGGATAATGATACCTTTGAAGGTGAAGCTAATCTTGCGGCAGTAGGACTTTCTGGAGCTTACGGTGGAGGTATGTTTATTTGCCAAAGAGCTAGTATTGAAGATGGCCTTTTTGATATAAGTATCGTAAATATTGATAAAGTTAAATTAGCTAGACAATTTAGAAGAATGTATAACGCTTCACTTCTACCACATCCAAATATTGAGGAATATCAGAGTAAAAAAGTAAGAGTCGAAATGAGAAACCTTGAAGATGAGCCATACTCAAGTCAAGTAGATGGTGAAGTATTAGGACCACTTCCCGTCACATATGAATGTATCCGAGAGGGATATGAATTCATTCGACCAAGA
This sequence comes from Promethearchaeota archaeon, assembly GCA_016840545.1. Classification (GTDB taxonomy): domain Archaea; phylum Asgardarchaeota; class Lokiarchaeia; order Sigyniarchaeales; family SOKP01; genus SOKP01. The sequence continues at coordinate 649 of JAEOSD010000034.1, read as the reverse complement.
ACAAATGAATTTGCTGAAGAATTTAAACAAAGATATGGACATTACATGTGGGAATGTCCGGAACGAATTAGAAAAACATAAAAATAATTATTGATAATGGACATTTGGAATTCTATTTTTACTGAAAAAGGCAAAGTATTCTGAAGTCTTTAGCTCTTTTAATTTATTAGAAGTATATACTGATAAATCAAAACATCGAGCTATTTTAACATAACTATTGTAAACTTTTTTTTAACCTAAATCATATTCAGTAAATAATTTTTTAAGAAAAGTTTGCCTTCCAGCTAATTTTCCTAATTCTGTTGCTGCTTTAGAATATCTCATTATAATACTAACATTTTTTGTAAAATTGCCACTTAGTTTTAACAACCCATCGTATTTTAACATGCTTCAAAAAATTCTTATTTTTAAAATAATAATCTCTCTTATAATGGATTTTACATGGGAGACTATAATTATTTTATTATTGTTAGGATCTTTATTTGGGATACTCAGTACAATGACTGGAACAGGAGGAGGTGTTTTTTATGTTAGTTTTATTACTCTATTTTTCTTAATCCCAATTAATGTTTCAATTGACACCTCTAATTTTATTATCTTATTAACCTCTGCTTCAGGATTTATAATGTATTTGAAAGATAAAAGAACT